>JAHELO010000037.1 GCA_024644145.1 Christiangramia sp. | reverse complement strand
CCCTATTTTCATTTAGCATTTAATGAAATAATAATTATAGGGACTCTATTAAGGATTTCATTATATAGATTGTTTCCTATAAAATTTAAGCTTCGTTAAGTCTCATTTTTAACTGTTCGATCTTATTATCATCAAGTGGTTTGGCGAAAACTTCTTTCACAAGCCGGTGGTCCTTTACAAAGTTGAGCTCCTCGGGATTCTGGGAATAGGTGATAATATAAATATCGGGATATGCTTGCAGCTCTTTTTCTTCCAGTTGCTTCAAAAACCCTGAAGCATCGAGTACCGGCATATTAAGATCTAGAAAAACCAGCAACCTGGTTTTAGTGTGATCTATTTCAGTAATAACCTTTAATGCTTCTGTAGCAGTACTATAATTAGTTAGTTCCACCTTGGGAAAATGTTTCCTGATCATTAAGGACTGAATGGCATTCACCAATGGTTCATCGTCTACCAGAAAAATCTTATCATACTTCATCATGCTCTCTATTCCTTTGGTCTATATAAATATACTAAGCATTCCAGAGGGCTCCGGAAAAATGCCACATGTTTTATATCCATTTTAACACTCTCCGGCACCCATTCAGTTTATTATTAAGGTTATGGCAAACCTTTCTACTATTTCTTAGGTGGCAGTGCAAAGGCCACCGCATCATGTTCAAAATGTTTACGGTGTGCGCCGTCGCAAAATGGTTTATTACTGGATAGTCCGCAGCGGCATAGGGATACTAGCTCCCTGCCTCCAAGATCATACACATTCCCATTTTTATCTACGATCTCAAAATCTCCTTCTACTTTCAGAGAACCATTATTATTTACGGTCAGTTTAGTTTTAGACATGTTTCTGTATTTTATCTTAATTTATGAATGATCAATTTTAATATAATTTCCGCATAAACGAGGGGATAACGGGCAGTATTTTTAATATTTATGAGCAATTTTATCCACATACACAGTAAGATTATGACCCAGAGTATTTTAGATATATTCACCCGTTTCACTGATCTTAAATTTGAGAATAACGTAAGTATTTAAATAATTATAGACCAAGGCAGGGCCAATTAATTATTATAACAATCACTAATGTCCAATACCAAACATATTTCTTATTCGATCCTGGATCTGGCTGTAGTAGGCCAGGATATTCCCCATACGCTTGTTTTTAAAAACACGGTAGAGCTGGCACAATTTGCCGAAAGGCTTGGATATAAAAGATTCTGGCTGGCAGAACATCACAATATGATAAGTATCGCTAGTGTTGCAACCACAGTATTAATGAGCCATGTTGCTGCAAAAACCGAATCTATAAGAATAGGCTCCGGTGGCATCATGCTGCCTAATCACTCCCCGCTCATTGTTGCTGAACAGTTTGGCACCCTGGGTTCTTTATATCCGGGACGTATTGACATGGGACTGGGCAGAGCGCCTGGCACAGATCAGGTAACCGCCCATGCTATTCGCAGTGACAGGATGAATTCGGTATTTAAATTCCCTCATGAAATAGACGAGATCAAAAAATATTTCTCAAATCGCAATTCTACTACCAAAGTAAGGGCCAGTGTTGCAGAGGGTGTGGATGTACCTATATATATTTTGGGCTCCAGTACAGATAGTGCCCATGTTGCTGCGGAAAAAGGTTTGCCATATGTTTTTGCCAGCCACTTTGCTCCGGCACAGTTGTTTGAAGCTATGGAGATCTATTATCAGAAATTTCAGCCTTCAGAATACCTGGACAAACCATATTCCATTGCTGGCATCAATGTGGTGGCCGCTAATACAACTTCTGAAGCTGAAGATATTTCTACCAGTTCCCTAAAGATGATGCTTGGGGTGATGACAGGCAATTTAGATTATTTGCAAAAACCAGAACCTATGACCCGGGAACTCAAGGAATTACGGCAAAATCCATCTTTCCAGAGAATGCTTAAATACTACTTTGTGGGAGATAAGGAAGCTGTAAAAATGCAAACCGAAAATTTCATCAAAAAGACCGGAGTAGATGAAGTGATCGTGGCTTCTCATATCTATCACCAGGAGGACAGGCTGAAATCATTTAAAATATTCTCGGAAATTATGGAGGATATCAATATGAAATAAGGCTCATACAATTCCCATTAATTTTAATTTTACTTTCTCCGTGCTTCCTGAAGTCTGATGACTCTAAATATTATTTGGCCGTTTTAATACTGCATCCTACCGCCTTTGTATTAGTGATTTCAGGTTGTTTACCGGCTTGCAAAGCTTTTATGGCATCTTCCACGAACTTTTCGCTCACGCCGGAAGCATCTCGCGGGCTGTCATCTATTGCACCATGATATCTGAGAATTCGGTTTTCATCTAACAGAAAAATTTCGGGGGTTTTGGTAGCTCCATATGCGGGAAATACTTTCTGGTTTTCATCAAAAAGGTAAACGAATGGAAATCCTTTTTCTTCGGCATTTTGCTTCATGGCTTTAAAACTATCTCCGGGCTGTACGGCAGGATCGTTCGGCTGGATGGCAATTACCGGGTATCCTTGAGGTGCATAGGCTTTATGAAGCTCTATAAGGCGCTGTTCATTCGCTTTGGCATAGGGACAGGTATTACATGTAAAAACGATGATATACCCTTCAGGGACTTTGCCATTTGCATCCCTTATATTATCAAACGAATAATCTTTATTATCAATATTCTTGAGACTAAATTCCGGAGCCTTATCCCCTATTTTAATACCTCCGGTCTCAATGCTTAAATCCTGTGTCGTGAAAGAAAATAACATTAGGGCCGCCGCGATTATAAAAAACTGTTTCATGATTTACTGTATTAAGTTTATAAAAATGGATCTATCACTTTGATAATTTCTGCGGTACTCTTAAAAGAAGTTTCCATAAGACGCTTCATTTCTTTATTATAGATATAGGTTGTGGGTATTGCACCAGACCATTCCGGGGAAACCCGGTCTATCCAGTTATTATATTTACCATCCAGAAGCACCACTACTTTAGATTTTAGATTATTTTTAATGACATATGGTATTAACTGACTTTCTATTTGTTTGGGAAAATCCAGGCTCACCAAAACTACTTTTACTTTCTCATTTTGGTAAACTGAATCTAAATCCTCGAAATACGGCAGTTCTTTTAAGCAGGGTTTGCACCAGGTTGCCCAGAAATTTATCACGTATGTTGTATCATTCTGAAAGTGAAACGCAGGTTCCAGGTCTTCAAATTCCTTATACATTGCTATACCGCTAATGGTAGAATCGGGTGCTGGCCAGTTTTTAAGGTTCTCTTCAGTTGTTCTTGAACTTACCTTTATAACTTCTATATCATCCTTTGCCCTCTCCTTGCAAGCCAGGAAGATTAAAAGAAAAAGTAGCCCCAACAGTAACCTGTAATAAGAATTCATTCTACGTAATTTCGACATTATTGGGTTAAATATTAAGGTTTACCATATACACATACTGAAAATACGCAATATTTATATATCTCATTATCAATTGATAATAAAAATATTAAAGCTTCGAATAAATAGGTCACCAAATATTTTCAGGGATTTAAATTATTTATTTCATCTACCTTAATTGGTCTTATATCTATTAAAATTCACCCAATAACGGCACTTGAAATTGCACCTCGCTTTTCAAGATAATTTTGAATAAATCAAAACAATCCTTAATCATGAAAACAATACTCAAATTTGGGGGGGTGGTCTCAATTCTTTTCATTCTTGGTTCCTGCCAGAAGGATGAGATCGACCCGGAAGATACCGGGTTATCCATTTCTGCAGATGCTCATGGCATCCAACATTTCAACAACGGCATGATCAATTCCTATAGCCATGAGGTGGTGCTACAGTGGAATGAACTATTAAGCCAGTCTATAGATTTCAGGATGCCCCAACCATCTGAAGCAAAGATCTACGCTATGGTGACCTTGGCAATGCATGATGCCCTAAATAATGTAATCCCTAAATATGAAACTTACGCACTGGACAACTTAGATGTGGACCCCAGTGGAATTACAAAAAAGAATATCCATGCCATTGCAGATGCAGCAGTATCACAGGCTGCAAGGGACATGATCGCCCAACAATTTCCACTCGCCACTTCTGCTGCAGATGATCTATTAGCAACCCTACTTTCTAAGATTGAAAATTCAGAGTTGAAAACAAAAGGAATTGATATAGGCAAAGAGGCAACCTTAGCCATTCTCATGAAAAGAAATGGAGACTTTCCACTTGTCTTCACATCATATGCCGGAGTGGAAGAACCTGGACAATATCGTTCAGACTTTTTTCCATGGCGAGATGCGAATCCTAATCCACCTTTTACTCCCGCAAACGCTGTATTTGCCCCTAATCTGGGTAGTCTTACTCCTTTCGGGATACAGTCTGGAGATCAATTCAGAGATGAAGCGCCTTACCCGCTGAATAGTGCAGAATATTTAAAAGATTATAATGAAGTGAAATCCCTGGGTTGCGTCACTTGTCCTGAAAGAACCGAGGAGCAAACTCTCATTGGGGCTTTCTGGATAGAAAATAATTCCAGCTCCATGAACAGAATGTCCAGGGCTTTAATAGAACAGCGAAAACTGGATGGATGGGAAGCCGCGAGACTCGTTGCACTTGTACAAATGGCAATTATAGATGCCTATATTGCATCTTTTGAAGGTAAATGGCATTATAAATTATGGAGACCAGTAACTGCGATAAGAAACGGTGATTCAGATGGAAATGATGAGACTCTTGGTGATGCCGGATGGACCTCCCGATTCTTCACTCCTCCTACCCCGGAATTTCCATCTACTCATGCCTATAGTGGTGGAGCTGCCACTGCAGTTTTCAAAGGATTTTTTAAAAGTGACCATATAGACCTTATGCTAACCAATCCATATAACTTACCCGGTGTAGAACGGCATTTTAGCAGCTTTTCACAAATTTCACGGGAAAACGCCTTATCCAGAATCTATATTGGATACCATTTTAGAAAGGCCGTGGATGTAGGTGAAAGTCAGGGCCGGGAACTAGGTGATTACGTGCTCAAAAACAACCTGAGAGAACGAAAAAAGATAAAGTAGTGGGTCAATCAGTCCGGAATTCATCACCCCGGACTGATTACTTTTTCTAGGTTAATTAATTATCTATCTGCAACTCCTGAAGGTAATTGAGAAGGATGCGGAATTAACTGATAGAAAACACTGGTAAAGCTTTTCCCAATTGGTAGTTCTGTTCTTCCTATTTCCACATCGGTTTTGGTAAAGGCGGTAATCTTAATTACGGAAACTATATAAGACCGGTGGATCCTTAAAAATTGTCTGGCCGGCAACATTTCATCAACCTGGTTCAGGGAGAGTTTTACCCTTAGTTTCCTGTCTCCATCCATATGAATGATCACATAATCCCGGAAACTTTCTACGTATAAGATCTCATCATATAATACTTTTATCATTTTCCTTTCAGCCCTGAAATAAACAAATCCAAAAGAAAAAAATTGGGCTGTAGATAAGGAAAAGTTTATGCGCTGCACCTTATTCACCGCCTTAAGAAATTTCTCGAAAGAAATGGGCTTAAAAAGTAGATCTATCGCATCCAGATTAATTGTTTTCTTATCCACATCTATATGATCTATGGTGAGAATCACTTTTGGAGGACAATGTAAGGTGCGAAAAAGCTCAATACAGGTTAACTGCGGCATATAAAAATTAAGAAATATCAGGTCTACCCGTTCTACCGAGAGCAGGTTTGCTGCCTCAGAATGATTTCTGGCTACTCCAGTTAATTCGAGCTGGGGAAGTGATTCTATATATTTCTCCAGCAATTTAATTGCCGGCAGTTCATCCTCCACAATTATACACCTGCATGCCATTTTTAAATCCCTTTAATCTTTATTCAGCCATAGTATATTTCTCTTGCAGTTATTTCAAAAAAGGACTGGGAAGACCCCACCTTCGATTCCCCTTTTGGGATTGTTATAATAACTAAATCTAAAAAACTACCGGGAGGTGTAAAAGAGTAAGGAGGCTGGTGGTTCACCACCAAATATTCTATAGAGATTTGGTATTTGCGGACTTTTCCTTGCTGGAAAATTGCAACAGAAAAGGTACAAAATAAACCTCATATTCTAACATATTTTCTTCACAGAGTCCTCTCCACATTCATTGAAAGTAGTGTCCTGCCAATTGGTATTTATCAAATCCAAAACTTAATAAATAATATGATTTATCCTGAAACTTAGCTTTAAGGATAAAAGTTTAAATTTATTACCCGTTAATTTAATTAGACAACAAGATGAATAAGCTTAAAATTTTCCCTTTCCTGTTTGGTTTCCTTCTTCTAACAGGATGCAAAGATGAAAAAAGAACCGAAACAGATGCTTCAGACACAGTCGATGTCGTGGAAGATCAGGGTATAAGTACTTTGGTTGACCAGTATGCGGAAGTTAAACTTGAAAGTGATCTTTCAGAGCTATCTGAGAATCAAAAAAAGATGATACCACTTCTTATTGAGGTTGCAAAGATCACCGATGATCTATTCTGGTATCAGGCTTTTGGAGGCCGGGATACACTACTAACAAAGCTCGATGATAAAGCTGCTGAATATGTACAGATCAATTACGGGCCCTGGGATCGTCTAAATAACCTTGAGCCTTTTATAGACGAATACGGCAAAAAACCTGAAGGGGCGAATTTCTACCCGACAGATATGACGAAGGAAGAATTCAATAACGCACAAATAAAAGATAAAGAAAGTCTTTACACCTTCCTGAGGCGTGATGAACAGGGAAACTTAAAAACGGTATGGTATCACGAGATGTTTCCGGAGAAATTAAAGAAAGCTTCAGACTTGCTTAAACAGGCTGCAGAATTAGCTGAAGACCCAGGTTTTAAAAAATATCTAAACCTCCGTGCAGAGGCATTCTTAACAGATGAATATTATAAAAGTGATGTAGCCTGGATGAAAATGAAGAATAATGCAATAGATATGGTAACAGGCCCTATAGAGACCTATGAAGACAGGTTATTCGGGTTTAAAGCTGCTTATGAAACTTACGTGTTAATAAAAGATAAGGAGTGGAGTGAACGCCTGGCAAAATATGTTGAGTTTTTACCAATGCTTCAAAAAGAATTACCGGTAGCCGAAAAATATAAAAAAGATAGCCCTGGAACAGATTCAGATCTTAATGCTTATGATGTTGTTTATTATGCAGGGGATTGCAATGCCGGCAGCAAAACCATAGCTATTAATCTTCCAAATGATGAAAAGGTACAATCTGAATATGGAAGCCGAAGACTGCAATTAAAAAATGCCATGAAAGCCAAATATGATAAGATATTGATCCCAATTTCTGAACAGCTGATAGTACCTGAACAGCGTAAAAATATAAGTTTCGATGCCTTCTTCGCAAATACCATGTTTCATGAGGTTGCACACGGGCTGGGCATTAAAAATACCATAACCAATAAGGGAACCGTACGGGAGGCCTTAAAAGAACATGCCGGGGCGCTGGAAGAAGGAAAAGCCGATGTCTTGGGGATCTACATGATCACAAAATTACATGACAAAGGTGAGATCAAGGATGCAGAAATAATGGATTACTATGTGACCTTTCTGGCAAGTATTTTTAGGTCTATCCGGTTTGGGGCTTCCAGTGCGCATGGAAAAGCAAATATGGTTCGCTTTAACTATTTTAAAAATATGGGAGCCTTTTCACAAAATGAAGATGGAATGTATAAAGTAGATGAAGTGAAATTCAGAAAGGCAATTGATGCCTTATCAAATGATATACTTGTGCTTCAGGGAGAAGGCGATTACGAGGGCACCGGAAAATTATTAAATGAATCGGGACAGATAGACGGAGATTTACAGGCCTCGCTGAATAAACTTTCTGAAAAGAACATCCCGGTGGATATTATATTTAAACAGGGAACATCGGTCCTTGGTTTATAGAATAAAAGCCAGGCCTCCGGTCTGGCTTTTATTTTTTAACTAAACCAACCTACTCCAAGGTTTTTCAGGAAAAAAAATCCATTTTTGCAGAGATTCTAAAATGAAATAATAATTTCTATAAGCCTGCAAGATTTGCTTAAAAAATTCCCGGTTTTATTATTATTATCCCTGCATCTTTCCTTTCTCGCGGTTGCCTTCCTTGAAAATATAGAAAATATAACTATCAGCCTGATTCTGGTTGCTATTACGGTTCTGGTAGGAATATCCTATCGCCAACATTTTAAAAACGAAAAAGGCCGGTTAAAATCTACAGATCTTTTATTGACCTTCAGTGCAGGCATAGGCGCAATTATCACTTACTGGCTGAATTTAGAATTCCATACAGGTATCGTCCTGGCGGCAGGAATTACCGGCTTAGGAAGCTCTTTTCTTCCTTTTATAAACAGAAGGTCGGTTATATTAAGAGAATTGCCAGCAGCCATATACTGCGGTGCTTTCGCAGGAATGACCGCTCCTTTTATTGCCAAAGGATATTTCTTTATAATTCTGGCTGGATTATTCAGCGGAATTATTTTGATTCTTTCTAAAAGCACTCTTCAGGGTTTCGGAGGGAAACTTGGCAGCATCGCATTTGGAGGCGTTGCTTTTGTTTCACTTATCTTATATATATTCTCCTGATATGGAAATACTCATTCTTTTAACCTCAGGTATACTGGGCGCAGTAATAACATATCTAGTGAATAACCGCTTACAATTGGGCGGAGTTATGGCATCTGCAGGGATCTCGGTGCTTGTCTCATTACTTTTCCTTGTTTTTCCGGAACTGCTAAGCGATTATCTTACCATTAATATTCCTCCCATCGTAATGGGTGCTTCATTTATAGGCATGGCTACTGAAAGAGTTATTCCCAAATTATGGATCATAGGCCTGGCAGGATCAATATTCCCCGTGATCTTTCTACTTTCAGGTTCATTTTTTGAAGGATTCGGCGGAAGCCTGGGTACCACGGCCGCGCTCTCCCTAAGTACTATGTATGGTTTTAATATAATACGCAAAAAACTTCTTCCGGGACAATAACATCACTTCGAGTAGAGGCAAGTGCAGGTGCTTTCTCCCGGGTATTGAAATTAATGGCTGGCTCTAATTAAAATCCTGATATACACCGGATCGAAAATCCTGATATATCTAAAAAAATTAATTGTCATAAACTGCCTTGTATCGCGGTAGGGTAACTTCCCAGAGTATCTTTTATTTTTTTATCACCGGTTCAAGGACTTTCCAGACGTTGGCGGCTAAGATCTCCTGCCCTTCTGCCGTAGGATGAATTCCGTCCTGTTGATTTAATTCGGGATTTCCTGCTACATCCTTCAGAAGAAACGGGATTAAATGCACATTGTTTTTTTCAGCAAGCTCGGGGAAAATATTGCGGAATTCAGTGGTGTAGGCCTGTCCAAGATTAGGCGGAATCTGCATACCTGCCAAAAAGATCTCAACCTCAGGATTTTTACTTCTTACAATATCAATAATCTCCTGAAGGTTCTGCCGTGTTTCTGAAAGTTCCAAACCTCTTAATCCGTCATTGGCACCAAGCTCCAGGATAAAAACATCTATCTTTTGCTTGAGCACCCAGTCTATCCTGTTTTTACCGCCGGCAGTAGTTTCGCCGCTCAAGCCGGCATTTACCACCCGGTAAGAAAGATCCAGAGAATCTATCTTTTCCTGGATAAGCGCGGGGAATGCTTCTTCCTGGTCCAGACCATACCCCGCAGTAAGACTATTCCCGTAGAAGAGGATTATTTTCTGTTTAGACGCGGTC
>JAHELO010000036.1:7445-9776 GCA_024644145.1 Christiangramia sp. | reverse complement strand
TCCAACTCTTTATAAAGGTGGTAGAAATCATAGCCCTGAACCAACTGGTAAGTGAATTCTGTAAAAGACATTCCTTCTGTCCCTTCTCCCGAGATACGGTTTTTAACCGAATCTTTAGCCATCATGTAATTTACGGTTATATGCTTCCCCACATCGCGAATAAATTCCAGAAAGCTGATTTCCTTCATCCAGTCATAGTTATTTACCAGAACCGCATCGTTCTCTTTCCCGCTTTTAAAATCGAGAAATTGAGATAATTGCTTTTTTACACATTCCTGGTTATGGCGTAAGGTTTGCTCATCCAGTAAATTTCTTTCACTGGATTTCCCACTGGGATCACCAATCATTCCGGTAGCTCCTCCCACTAAGGCCACAGGTCTGTGACCACTTCTCTGCAGATGCGCAAGCAACATGATAGGCACAAGATTTCCAATATGTAAAGAATCTGCCGTGGGATCAAAACCAACATAAGCTGATCTCATTTTTTCATTTAGATGCTCCTCAGATCCCGGCATGGTATCATGCAACATTCCACGCCAACGTAATTCTTCTACCAAATTCTTTTCCATTTCTCTTAATATTCTGAATTCCATCCAGGATGCAATTCAACTTTAAAAATTCAAGTTATACTTGAAACACTCTATTTTCTATTCTAATCACATGCTTTAAAAAGCAGGCGTAAAGATACCATAATGCTTGATTTTTCCTAAGTGGATTAGCTATATTTACCACATGATTCTTGTAACCGGTGGAACAGGTTTAGTTGGCGCTCATCTTTTATACAAATTAGCGCAGGAAAACGAAAGGCTTAAAGCAAGCATACGCCAAACAAGCGATACCAGCGCGGTGAGGAAAGTTTTTGGCTATTACACCAATAATTCTGAGGCCGATTTTCTATTTAATAAAATAGAATGGATTCAGGCAGATATAAATGATATTCCGGCACTGGAAGTAGCATTCTCTGATGTAGATTATGTGTACCACTGCGCAGCTTTTATTTCTTTTGATCCCACAGATAAAAGAAAACTTAGGAAGATCAATATAGAAGGAACCGCCAATATTGTAAATCTGTGCATTTCCAGAAAAGTTAAGAAATTATGTTACGTAAGTAGTATAGCTGCCATTGGATCTTCCAAAAACGGCGAGATTAACGAAACTGCCAAATGGAATCCTGAAGATGATCATAACGATTATGCGATCTCAAAGTATGGAGCCGAAATTGAAGTATGGCGAGGAACGCAGGAAGGTGTAGACACAGTGATCGTTAACCCAGGTATAATAATTGGTCCCGGTTTTTGGGACACCGGTAGTGGCAAAATTTTTAGGCGGATTGATCGTGGTCTTAAATACCATTTTCCAAAAGTGACCGGCTTTGTAGGCGTAGAGGATGTAGTTAAAAGTATGCTACTACTAATGAATTCCTCCGTGAAAAATGAAAACTTCATTTTGGTAGGGGAAAATCTTAGTTTCGAACACATACTTAAAGAAACCGCTGAACATCTCCATAAACCGAAACCTAAAATGCAATTAAAAAAATGGATGGTCTTTTTAGGCTGGATATTTCAAACCGCAGCTAGTTGGTTCGGGTATAAAAGAGAAATTACCAGAGGTGCAATTCGCAGCGTATTTTCTAAAACCTACTATAGCAACGCGAAATTAAAAAAAGCTTTCAATTTTGATTTTACACCTGTGGATTTGGTGATAAAACAAACTTCAGAGATATACAGGAAGGAAAATTAAGATCGTTTGCGGCTGGAATCACCCTTTAACATCACGGGTGGAGTAATTAGACTATCCCTTTTTCTTTTTTTAATACTCCTTAATTTTTTCAATTTCAACGAGTCTGAAATTTGAGGATTTACTCTTAAAGAATCTGCTGCTTTAATAGAATCCTTTCTAGCCTGTTTTATACTGTCTTCAATCTTCACTTCAATTTCCCGTAATGCATCTAGCCTGCTTTTTATAACCTGCAGCCTTACTTTAACACTATCATAGATACGTTCATATTGAGAATATTGTTCTGAATAATAATTATTACTCCTTTCAAATTGAAGGCTGTCTATATTAAATCTTTTATAGATATACTCTTCTGGCTTAATACCTGTCTCTTCCAACTTCTGCTTATTAAAATTTCGTGCAGCATGCAGCAGGGAGAGCTCCGTGAGCACATCTACCATTTTAGCCTCCGGGATAAGATCTTCAGGCTTCTCTGTTTTTTTCAGATCCTGGCAAGAGACCGTGAAAACCAACAGAATAAAAAACAGAAATGTATGTTTCACATTATCTATCAAAACTTAATTTTTCGGCAATATTTGCGAATGGCGTATGTTT
>JAHELO010000036.1:0-7435 GCA_024644145.1 Christiangramia sp. | reverse complement strand
TCTTATAAATCAGTTTTCCATTCACAAAAGTATGTGTAATACGAGATTTAAAGGTGGTACCTTCAAAAGGGGACCACTGACATTTAGAATAGATATTATCTGGCTGCACTGCCCAGGGTGAATTAAGGTCTACAAGTACAAGGTCTGCCTTATAGCCTTCCCTTATAAATCCTCTCTTTTCAATATCAAATAAGATCGCCGGATTATGACATGCTTTTTCGACTATTTTTTCCAGGCTAATCTTACCCTGATGATACATTTGCAGTAAGGCCGGTAAGGCATGCTGAACCAACGGGCCTCCACTTGGGGCTTTGGTATATACATTTTTCTTTTCTTCCTTGGTATGTGGTGCATGATCTGTAGCCAGTACATCCAGTCGATTATCATTTAATGCCTCCAATAAAGCTTCCTGGTCCTTTTTGGTCTTCACCGCAGGATTCCACTTAATTAAAGTCCCCTTTTTAGGATAATCTGAATCATTGAACCAAAGATGGTGAATACACACCTCGGCAGTGATCTTTTTATCTTTTAGAGGCTTTTTATTACTGAATAAACTCAGTTCCTTGGCAGTAGAAACATGGAAGACATGCAACCTTGCACCAGTCTTTTTCGCCAATGCCACCGCTTTTGAGGAAGATTTATAACAAGCCTCGGCACTTCTGATCTTGGGATGCAATTCAATTGGAATATCATCTCCATATCTTTCCATGCATTCCTCGAGGTTCTTTTTTATAGTAGCCTCATCCTCGCAGTGTGCGGCGATAAGAACAGGAGACTTTTTAAAAATCTGCTCCAATACTTTTTCATCATCTACCAGCATATTCCCTGTAGAAGATCCAAGAAACAATTTCAAGGCTGCAACACTCCTGGGATCTATTTTCTCGATCTCGCTTAAATTGTCATTGGTTCCTCCAAACATAAAGGAATAGTTGGCATAAGAAGTTTCAGAAGCGATCCTGAATTTCTCTTCAAGCTCCGCCATATTCGTGGTTTGCGGAAGGGTATTAGGCATCTCTATAAAAGATGTAATTCCTCCAGCAACAGCAGCTCGGGATCCACTTTCTATAGATTCTTTATGCGTTAGGCCAGGTTCTCTAAAATGCACCTGATCGTCTATTAAACCAGGCAACAAGTGAGTGCCCTCAGCATCAAAAATATTTACATCTGGAGATTTTGCACTTATGCTTTCAGCAATTTCCACTATAATTCCATCCTCGACGAAGACATCTCCTTCAAAAATTTTTCCTTCGTTTACTATTCTAGCGTTCTTGATTAAAACCTTCTTCATTAGACCTTTTTCCTGTTAAACAGACTTTTAAGCTTCATTTTTATTACCCCGAACACGGCTTCTGAAATTATGGAGCCGCTCATTTTGGAAGTTCCCCGGGTCCTGTCGGTAAATATTACCGGCACTTCCACGATTTTAAAATTGCGCAAATGCGCCTTGAACTTCATTTCAATCTGAAATGCATATCCAATAAACTGGATTCTATCCAGATCTATTGCCTCCAGTACTTTTCTTTTATAACAAACAAATCCGGCGGTGGTATCCTGTATATCCATGCCGGTAACAAATCTTACATACCTCGAGGCGAGCCAAGACATCAGGACCCTGTTCATGGGCCAGTTTATCACATTCACCCCAGTAATATATCTGGATCCTATTGCCACATCTGCACCATCTCTTTTGCAGGTATTATATAACCTTATGAGATCGTTGGGATTGTGAGAAAAATCGGCATCCATCTCAAAGATATATTCATACTGCTTTTTCAGCGCCCATTTAAAACCATGAATATAGGCGGTACCCAGGCCCTGTTTCCCCACTCTTTCCTCAAGAAATAAGCGGTCTGGAAATTCAGCTTTAAGGGTACTTACTCTTGTGGCAGTACCATCGGGAGAATTATCATCTACTACCAGTATATGAAATTTACGTCTTTGAGAGAACACATTTCTAATTATGCGTTCAATGTTCTCTATTTCATTAAAGGTGGGTATAATAATTATCCCATTTACCATTCCCAAATATTTTGCACAAATGTATGCAAATTAAAACTTCAAATCTTTATGTTGAACCACCGGAATAAGGGTCAAAATTTTACATTTGTAAAAAATTACTTCATGCAGGCAGTTGAGCGAATTTATGAATATCAGGATTGGATTACCATCCTTTTTCTGGCATGCTTTGCTCTGATTGTGGTTGCAAAAATCCAGTTCCCTCAACGCTTTGAAGAATTCACCTCTTTACTGAGTTCGGGCAAATTTATAGCCTTTAAGGGAAAAGAGAATAAGGCTTTTCATGCTTTTAACATTTTATTACTTACACTTCAGGCTGTCTCGGTTTCGCTGTTCTTATTTATTGTATACCGTTTTCTAACAAATACTGAATCCTCTTCCTTAATAACCTTCATTCGCATATTCACCGCCTACTTTTGTTTCATCCTTATAAAGGCTGGAGTTGAAAAAATTATTGGAAATATTTTCGATATAGATGATAAAATAGATTATTACATTTTTCAGAAGTTCAGCTACAGAAATTTTATCTCGATTTTTCTTTTAATTGCAGCATTATTTTTAACTTACGCCCTCTACCCTACAGCACTGATAATAGGTTTGATTGGTGGGTTTGCACTACTCGCCAATGCTATAAGTCTTTTTATCATATACAGAAGAAATCAAAGTATAGTTAGCGCCCATTGGTTTTATTTTATTTTGTACCTTTGCGCTCTTGAAATAGCCCCTTATTTAATTTTGTATAAGCTAATTACAATCTAAAGAGGTCTTAATAAAGTTTTATATATGAAAGTGAAAACAATTTTGGTTTCTCAACCAGAACCTAAGGTAGAAAACTCTCCTTATTTTGAGTTAGAGGAAAAGCAAAAAGTTAAAATTGATTTCATCCCTTTTATCCACGTTGAAGGAGTTCCTTCTAAAGAAGTAAGACAACAAAAAGTAGATCTTACGCAATATTCGGCAATCATTCTTACCAGCCGGAATGCCGTAGACCACTTCTTTAGAATTGCAGAAGAAATGAGATTCAAGGTACCAGACACGTTAAAGTATTTTTGTCTTAGCGAAGCCGTGGCTTATTATCTGCAGAAATATGTGGTGTACCGTAAGAGAAAGATCTATGTAGGAAAGCGAACTTTTGCTGAACTGGCTCCCCTTATTAAGAAATATAAAAACGAAAAGTTCCTTCTGCCTTCTTCAGATATGCTGAAGCCAGATGTACCAAAGACCTTGAATAAGATTGGTGTGGAATGGAAAAAAGCCGTGCTGTACAGAACAGTGGTAAGTGATCTTTCACATTTGAAGGATGTAACTTATGATATCCTGGTTTTCTTTAGCCCTAGCGGTATCAAATCTTTATTTGAGAATTTCCCTGATTTCAAGCAAAACAATACACGAATTGCCGTATTTGGAAATACCACAATTAAAGCAGCCAAAGAACATGGTCTTACCGTAAATATTAAAGCTCCTACGCCAGAGACACCAAGTATGACGATGGCAATTAATAAATATATAAGTGAGGTAAATAAGAAATAAATTATTTCTTATTGTACAAATAAAAAAATCCGGTCATCGACCGGATTTTTTTGTTTCAACTAACAATTAAAACTACTCTATAGGAGCACCATTCATAATTTCTTCATTTGCATATTCCTCAAATTTACTGAAGTTCTTTCTGAAGAAATTTGAAAGTTCTTTCGCCTTACGGTCATATGCCTCTTTATCTTTCCAGGTGTTCTTAGGATTTAAAATGTCTGAAGGTACACCCTCACAGGTTTTTGGCATTTGCAACCCAAAGATCTCATGTTTTTCAAATTCCACGCCATCAAGCTTGCCTTCCAGGGCTGAACTAATCATCTCGCGAGTATATTTTAGCTTCATTCTGTTTCCTATACCATAAGGACCACCAGTCCATCCGGTATTTACCAGCCAAACGTTCACCTCTGCTGCTTTCATCTTTTTACTCAGCATTTCGGCATACCTGGTAGGATGTAAAGGCATAAAAGGAGCGCCAAAACAAGCTGAAAAGCTAGGTACCGGCTCATCTACTCCAGCTTCGGTTCCAGCAACCTTCGCTGTATACCCACTAATAAAATGATAGGCCGCCTGTCCAGGAGTTAACTTGCTAATTGGAGGCAATACTCCAAATGCATCTGCAGTAAGAAAAAAGATATTCTTTGGATTCTTACCTGTAGATGGCTCCTGAATATTATTAATATGATGTATCGGATAACTAACCCTAGTATTCTGAGTGATACTGGTATCCTCAAAATCTACGTTTCCTTTATTATCCAGCACAACATTCTCCAGAATAGCTCCCGGTTTAATGGCATGATAAATATCGGGTTCATTCTCCTCTGATAGGTTGATCACTTTTGCATAACAACCTCCTTCAAAATTGAAGATAGTATTTTCTTCTGTCCAGCCATGCTCATCATCTCCAATAAGTTTTCTTTCAGGATCTGCAGAAAGAGTTGTTTTACCTGTACCAGATAAACCAAAGAAAATAGCAGTATCTCCTTCTTCACCTACATTCGCCGAACAATGCATTGGCAGGGTGTTTTTAAATACAGGCAGAATAAAGTTCAATGCTGAAAAAATTCCTTTTTTGATCTCTCCCGTATATCCGGTTCCTCCTATTAGAGCGATCTTTTTATTGAAATTTAATATTGCAAAATTTTCCTGGCGTGTACCATCAACTTCAGGGTTAGCTTTAAAACCCGGTGCATTAACAATCAACCAATCCTCTTTAAAATCATGTAACTCATTGTCTTCTACTCGAAGAAACATGTTATATGCAAAAAGGTTAGACCAGGGATATTCGTTAATAACCCGAATATTCAAACGATAATTATCATCTGCACAGGCATAAGCATCCCGGGCGTAGATTTCTTTACCACCAAGATAATCTACCACCTTGGCATATAACTTATCAAATTTTTCCGGATCAAACGGGATATTAATATCTCCCCACCATACTTTATCTTTAGTAACATCGTCCTTAACAATGAAGCGATCTTTAGGAGACCTACCTGTAAACTCTCCGGTATTGACCGCAAGAGCTCCAAATGAGCTTTCAACACCCTGACCAAGTCTTAAGGTTTCATCATGTAGTTCTTTTGGAGATAGCTGATAATGGACTGTAGCTTTATTGATCCCGTAATCCTCTAACGAAATCGTTTTCGTAATTTGGGTGTTATCGACCATAAAAAAATCAATTCTGTAGTTTGTTTAGGTGTACAAAAGTAAAAATCTTATATAGATATATCGTTATACCAAAACAATTTATTTGTTTTTTAACTTTATGAATTTCAGCAGTAACATACCCCAGGCTATTATTAAAAGGCTCCCCCCTACCGGGGTCGTTAAGGCGATAGATCGAAAATCGATCTCAAACAATACCCCGGTAGAAAGCAGATAGATAGAACCTGAGAACAATATTATCCCTGAACACAACAGATAAAAGATCCAGGCACTAATCCTGATAGAAATAAATTCCAATCCGCCTAATATTAATAACAGAAGTGCGTGATACATCTGGAAACGCACCCCTGTTTCAAAAGAAGTTAAAGATTCCGGAGAAATATTTTCTTTTAATCCGTGTGCAGCAAAAGCACCAAATATCACTGCCGTTAATCCAAAAATTGCCCCTGCCATTAATAATTTTCTGGTCATGCTTTCGATTTTTTTTAACTCAAAGTTTTAATACATTCGTCAACAACTACACAAAACTAACTTAATTTATGCGAGAAATATTGATCGTAGGAGCAGGAAAATCTACTTCTGTTCTTATTCATTACCTGCTACAACAGGCTAAAAGTGAGAACCTATTTTTACGAATTGGAGATCTTGATCTGGATAATGCAAAAAAGGCCTGTGATAATGACCCTAATTGTGAAGCATTTGAACTGGATGTTTTCAATGCTGATAGCAGAGAGCCTGCCATAAAAAGGGCAGACATTGTTATATCTATGCTACCGGCAAGATTCCACATAGAAGTAGCAAAGGATTGTCTTAAATATGGGAAGAACATGGTAACCGCCTCCTATATAAGTGAAGAGATGAAATCGCTGGACAAAGAGGTTAAAGCAAAGGGCCTTGTTTTTATGAATGAAATTGGTGTTGACCCAGGTATAGACCATATGAGTGCCATGCAGGTTATAGACAGGATAAGGGACAAAGGTGGTAAAATGTTGCTTTTTGAATCTTTTACCGGAGGCCTGGTGGCTCCTGAAAGTGACAATAATCTGTGGAATTATAAATTCACCTGGAACCCTAGAAACGTTGTGGTCGCCGGCCAGGGTGGGGTCGCTGAATTTATTCAGGAAGGAAAATATAAATACATTCCATATCACCGCTTATTCAGAAGAACCGAATTTCTGGAGATAGAAGGTCATGGAAAATTTGAAGGCTACGCAAACCGCAATTCCCTGAAATATCAAAGCATCTATGGTCTGGAAAATGCCCTTACCCTCTACCGTGGTACTATAAGGAAAGTTGGATTTAGCCGGGCATGGAACATGTTCGTGCAACTGGGAATGACCGATGATAATTTCGAAATGAAGAACTCTGAAAACATGAGTTACAGAGATTTTATAAATTCCTTTTTACCCTATTCACCAAGTGATTCAGTAGAATTAAAAGTAAGGCACAATCTTAAAATAGACCAGGATGATATCATGTGGGATAAACTTATAGAACTGGACCTGTTTAATCCCGACAAAAAGATCGGTATTAAAAACGCCACTCCGGCCCAGGCTTTGCAAAAGATCCTTATGGATAAATGGTCATTGTCTCAGGATGATAAGGATATGATAGTTATGTATCATAAGTTCGGCTATGAACTTAATGGAGAAAAGAAACAAATAGATTCTACTATGGTACATATAGGGGAAGATCAGTCTAAAACTGCGATGGCTAAAACTGTAGGTTTACCCGTAGCAATGGCAACGATAATGATCCTCAACGGTGAGATAAAAACCCCGGGAGTGCAACTACCTATTCAAAAGGAAGTATATGAGCCAATTTTAAAGAAACTGGAAGAGCAGGATATTATATTTAAAGAGAAAGAGACTAAATACCTGGGATATAACCCATTTGGCGAAGTAGGCAATTAAGATTGGTAAGCAATTTTGTACTTTTGCATTACATTCTAAAAAAATTTCTATGAAAATAGTCAATGATAATGTAATGCTGGATGGGATTGACAAGACTATACTCAATCACCTGATGAAAGATGCTAAAAAACCTATTCTTGAAATAGCTAAAAATATTGGTATTACCGGGGCGGCCGTGCATCAACGTTTAAGAAAACTGGAGAAATCTGGCTTGATAGAGGGCTCTAAAATGATGCTCGACGCACGATTGTTAGGATATAAAACCATGGCCTTCGTGGGTGTCTATTTGGATAAAGCTGTTAGCAATC
>JAHELO010000362.1 GCA_024644145.1 Christiangramia sp. | reverse complement strand
GTATAATGGCTTACCAATCTCATACTCCTGTTCCCATATCTGGTTATCCCGGTAAACAGTAGCTTTAAGATGGGTAGAAAGTGCATTTACACAACTAACACCTACCCCATGCAATCCTCCAGAAACCTTATAGGAATCTTTATCGAATTTACCTCCGGCACCAATCTTGGTCATAACCACCTGTAGCGCAGAAACTCCCTCTTTTTTATGCATATCAATAGGAATCCCCCTACCGTTATCTTCTACGGTAATAGAATTATCCTCATTGATGGTAACTTTTATATTATCACAGTGTCCTGCAAGCGCCTCATCGATAGAGTTATCAACAACTTCATATACCAAATGATGCAGACCTCTAACGCCTGTATCACCAATATACATTGAGGGTCGCATACGAACATGCTCCATGCCTTCCAGTGCCTGAATACTGTCGGCTGAATAATTATGTTTCTTAGCTTCTTCGCTCATATATATGCTAATTAATTTCGTCTCTTTTGGATAACGAACAAATATAACAATTCGCATATTTTTAACAGGTTGAAGCAACCTTATAACCCCTTAAGTTATCAACAAATTATGTGGAAAAACCCGAAGTATTACAGAATCCTGTGACACTTCGGGTTAATTGTTTTAAAAGTTTAGAATATCAGACTTTTGCCAGCTCTTTTTTCATTCCTGGAGCAACATGAGTTTCGTTGGCTCGACCACTTGGATCAAGATCTTTTTGCCATTTTGGAACCCATCGTTTCACGGTTCTGGCAGCTGAATCCTGAGGAAAATGTTTATGAAATAAGCTTCGGTAGAAATAAGCCTCTTTAGTAGCTGGTGTATTCACGGGGAATTTCTCTGCTGCCTGCTCCATTTCCAGGTCACTCACCTGCTTAGACGCATATTCGATTAGCTGATCTATCCAGTTATATCCTACTCCATCGCTAAATTGCTCTTTTTGTCGCCATAAGACTTCTGCCGGAAGGAAAGGACGCTCTGGGGTATCAAAAGCCTTTCTAAGAATATATTTTTCCACCCCGTCATATGTCACCGGCATCTTTTCTTCAGGCACTATTTCCATAGCTGTCTTTAAAAAAGCTTTATCTAAAAATGGCACCCTTGCTTCAAGCCCATGCGCCATTGTAGATTTATCTGCTCTAAGGCAATCTGCAGTAGCAAGTCTTTGTACCCGGCGAATAGTTTCTTTTTGAAACTCTTCAGGAGATGGTGCGTTCTTAAAGTATAGATAGCCTCCTAAGATCTCGTCTGATCCTTCTCCTGAAAGTACCACTTTTATACCTTTTTCAGCAATAGCTTTAGAAAGGAAATACATTGGCGTGCTTGCCCGTATAGAAGTAACATCATAGGTCTCCAGATGCCACACCAACTGACTTAGAATTTCAATTCCCTCTTCAACCGTAAAATGAATCTCTGAATGTTCAGTTCCTAAAAACTCGGCTACCTTTCTCGCTGCAACCAGATCTGGCGCATCAGGGTCTAAACCTATGGAAAAAGAATGTAGTTTCTGACCCGAACCCTCTATAAGCCTTGCAGCTATAGAGGACGTCAAGGAAGAATCAAGCCCTCCACTTAACAAAACACCCAGAGGCACATCTGCCATTAATCTTTTACGGGTGGCCTCGATAAGGCTCTCCCTCAATTTCTTAAGATCTGCCGGCTGCACTGCTTTATCAGATTCAAACCAATCTGGCTTATAATATCTTACAAAACCTGTAGAAGGTGTATAATAATGCCCTGGAGGGAAAGCTGAAAATTCCACACAAGAATCTGCCAAAGCTTTCATTTCACTTGCGAACCACATAGCCCCGGACTCATCGGTTCCATAATAAAGCGGCTTTACTCCAATAGGATCTCTACCTACGATAAAATCATCCCCATCTACCACCACAAAAGAGAACACCCCGTCCAGCATATCTACAAAATCATACCCGTACTTCTCATACATATGTACGATCACTTCTGAATCACCTGTAGTTCTAAAACTATGATCTTTTAATTCATTATTTCTAAGTGCCATGTGGTTATAGATCTCCCCGTTGTGAACCATCCAAGCTGAACTGGTTCCCTGAATGGGTTGTATTCCGGTTGTTAGATCTACAATAGAAAGACGCTCATGAGACAGCACATATCCTTCTTCTGTAATTTTTAATCCGCTTTCATCGGGTCCTCTATGAGACATCCTCTTTGACAGGCTACTGATTTTTGCCTGATCAATGTCTTTACCGATAACTGCTAAAATTCCACACATGACTAATAATTTTTATAATTACAATACAAATATGTATTTATACTTTACATAATAAAACCGTTAAACTATTTTGACTATTATTTATAAACAAAAATTCATTAATTAGATAAAAAATACAACCACTTATTTAAAAAAACACCCCATTATCTTTCATTTGTAAATGACAGGAAATTTTAACAGCAACTTTATTCTTTTTTAACAGTTGCAAGTCAAGCATCATTTATCTTTATTAATAATTATAAA
>JAHELO010000035.1 GCA_024644145.1 Christiangramia sp. | reverse complement strand
TAGAACTTGGTAAAAGTCATTTATATCAAGGGGATTATTTAATTTCAGCATACAGCTTTTCTGCAAGTAATTATCAGTTTGAGGAATGTGTTAAAACTTTAACAAATGTAGTATAATTAAAAGAAAACCCCGCGTTAGCCTGTGACTGAAATTAGAAAATATCCTCCCTACAGTTTTATGTTCATTTTCTATTCTTTTACTGGATTCTACCCGGCTTTAACCGATTGAATTAATTTTATGGTATCCAAAAATATTTAATCTGTTTCTTCTCCTATATCTTCTTTCTGGTTAAGTTTGCCAGAAGACCTATTTAGATCTGGATGAAATCCAAAATAATCGACATAGTAATTATTGGTGCGGGCCCCTCCGGTAGTGTCGCTGCGGGCTATCTTGAAAAGCAGAATGCATCTGTAATGATCCTGGAAAAGCAGGAATTTCCGCGTTTTACCATTGGAGAAAGTTTGATCCCAAGGTGCATGGATAATTTCGAGGAGGCGGGATTCCTCGAGGTATTAAAAACCGAAGGTTATCAAAAAAAGTTTGGAGCTCGTTTCATAAGAAATAATCAGATCGCGGAATTTGATTTCAGTAAAAAATTTGGAACTGGCTGGGATTGGACCTGGCAGGTACCCAGAGCCCATTTTGATAAAATTCTTACAGATGACCTTATCTCCCGCGGTGTAGAGATTAGATTTAATACAGAAGTTGTCTCGGCTGAATATAATGGTGAGATGTGGAAGATCACCACTTCAAACGATAAGGGTGACGCAGAGGAGATATTTTGCAAATTTATAATTGATGCAAGTGGAAATGGTCGTGTACTTGCAAAACAACTGAACCTGGAGGCTCCACCTAAGATCCATGATCATTCCTCGATCTTTACCCATATATATGAATCTAGAAGGCCCAAAGGAATCGAAGGAGAACTAATAAGTTTTGAGGTTTTAAACGCCAAAACCTGGTTCTGGTACATCCCTTTTTCCAACGGAAAATCAAGTCTTGGGTTCGTTGGACCAAATTCGTGGTTTGACACCTTTAAAGGGAATACTCAAGAAGTTTTTAAAAATATGTTGTTGGAAACCCGGTATTACCAAGGACGATTTGATGATGACACTATGGATTTCCCTCCGGTGAAATTCAATAATATCTCCAGGAATGTAAAGCGTACACATGGGAAAGGATTTGCTTTAACAGGTAATGCAGCCGAATTCTTAGATCCTGTTTTTTCATCAGGCGTAGCATTTGCTACAGAAACTGGTCTTCTGGCCGCAAGCCTTGCGTTTAAAGAAATAAACGGTGGAAATATAAACTGGGATCTGGAATATTCAGATTATATAAATAAAGGGGTGAATGTCTTTTCCACATATGTTAAGGAATGGTATTCGGGAAAACTCCAGGAAATATTTTTCCATCCCGAACCCGATCCTCAGATAAAGGAACAGATCTGCTCAGTACTTGCTGGGTATGTATGGAATTCAAAAAACCCATTTGTAAGAAATCACGCAAGAATTCTGGATAATCTTTACGAACTCATTAGTAGATCAAAAATTGTTTAATTTTTTTTCCTGACCTAGTACACTGATGTCAAGTATTTTAAATTTATCAGGCCCTTATCCTCCTAAATTTAAAGCGAAAAAAGGTTTAAAAGGTTTGGATGGTTTGGAAGTAAAAGTTACATTTGCAACCGCAAAAATACTTGCGATGTTCTTAAATAACGGAGAGGTGGCAGAGTGGTAATGCAGCAGCCTGCTAAGCTGTCATCCTTTTTGGATGCCCGGGTTCGAATCCCGGTCTCTCCGCAAAATTTTTAGTCTGCGGTTTTTTATTCTCTTTTTCAGTGTGAAAAATCGGGATAAATTTCCTCCGCTTCCCGGCTGCTTTTTTAAAAGTATTTTGGAACGGAAAAGACTAAAAATATCAATTTTATTCGGGGTGTAGCGTAGCCCGGTTATCGCGCCTGCTTTGGGAGCAGGAGGCCGCAGGTTCGAATCCTGCCACCCCGACCAAGAAGCCTATAAATTTTAATTTATAGGCTTTTTTCTTTTCTTAGTTTTCTCTAATGAACAGAAGTTAATTTAGTTTCTTGTGATTTTATAGTTCTTTCTCTAATTTAAGAGAGAAATTCCAATGATTCTATGAATTATAAATTAACGTACATTAGCAAAATAAACACTACACTATGGCTGCACTTAGTAAAGAGGAAATTCTAAAAAGAAACAATGTCAGCGTCCAGGGCTCCGGGAGTCAACCAATGATTTTTGCTCATGGTTACGGCTGCGATCAGAACATGTGGAGATATGTATATCCTGCGTTTCTGGATAAGTATAAGGTGATTCTCTTTGACCATGTAGGTGCAGGTAATTCTGATGAATCATATTACAAGAAAGACAAATATGATAGCCTTCAGGGTTATGCCGACGATATTCTTGAAATATGTGCGGCTCTTGAACTTCAAAACATTATTCTGGTAGGCCATTCGGTTAGTTCAATGATCGCTGTTCTTGCGGCCAATAAAGAACCTTCTCTATTCTCAAATTTAATCATGGTGGGCCCCTCCCCGTGTTATATTAATAAGAATGGTTATAAGGGTGGTTTTGAACAGGAAGATATAGATGAGCTTCTGGTAGCGCTGGATAGTAATTATTTAGGATGGTCATCAAACATGGCTCCTGTTATTATGGGAAATCCAGACAGACCAGAATTAGGGGAAGAATTAACCAACAGTTTTTGCCGTACAAACCCGGAAATAGCAAAACATTTTGCAAATGTTACTTTCCTATCTGATAATAGAGAAGATCTAAAATCTCTATCTATTCCGGCCCTTGTGATTCAATGTTCAGAAGACGTGATAGCCCCTCAGGAAGTAGGCCAATATGTTTGTAATAATACTATAGACAGTAAATTTAAACTAATAAATGCTACGGGTCACTGCCCAAACTTAAGTGCTCCGGAAGAAACCATTGACGCCATAAAGACCTATTTGGAAGAAATTTCATAATGAGTAAAACCCCAAAAAATACCCCAGAGGCAAAAGTGTATGAATCTGCTGAAGAATTATACCATGATGCCCCATGTGGTTATATATCCTTTACCAATAATGGAACGATTTATAACTTAAATAAAACGCTCCTCAATTGGCTTGGATACTCGAGGGATGAACTTATTGGACATACTAAGATTCAGGATCTCTTTAAAATGGGTGGCAAAATCTTTTTTGAAACTCATTTTTTTCCATTAATTAGAATTCAGGGGTTTGCGAATGAGATCAATTTTGAGATTAAAAAGAAGGATAAGTCGTCTTTCCCTGCCCTAATCAATGTCAAAGAGATCAAGGGCCCTACAGTTAATGACAACCGGTACAGAGCTTCGGTCTATGATATTACAGACCGCAAAAAATATGAGCAGGAATTAATCAAATCTAAAATAAAGGCTGAAGAATCTTCCAAGGCCAAAGCAGAGTTTCTGGCAACCATCAGTCACGAGATTAGAACACCTTTGAATGCAATCCTGGGTATTGGAAACCTCCTGGCGAAAACACCTTTAAACGCTAAACAAAAAGAGTATTCAGATATTCTAAGACTATCCTCAGATAGTCTACTTAGCCTTATTAATAATCTTCTGGACCTGAGTAAAATGGAAGCCAGGCAGGTAGAATTAGAAAAGAAATCATTTTCTATTCGAAGACTGGTGGACAGTCTTATTCATACCTTCGATGTAAAGTGTAAAGAAAAAGAAATCCAGCTACTATCTGAACTGGATGATGACATCCCTTCATATATTACCGGAGACCCCATTAAGTTAAACCAGATCTTAACCAATTTAATAGGTAACGCGATCAAATTTACCTGCCACGGCCACGTAAAACTTATCGTGGATCTGAATGAGATAGGTAAAGAAAAAATAAAATTAGATTTTAAGATTGAGGATACCGGTATTGGGATCCCAAAAGATAAACTGCAAAGTATCTTTAAGGAATTTTCACAGGCTAGCTATGATGTAAATCTTGAATATGGTGGTACAGGCCTGGGACTTAGTATTACACAGAAATTACTCCAACTTCACAATAGCGAAATTAAAGTTGAAAGTGAAATTGACAAGGGGTCCGTTTTTAGTTTTCAGATAGAGTATGATAACTATGACTTTGCTAATCCTAAAGCCAATCAGATCTTTGATCATATAGATTCAGAGGTCCTGGATTCAGCTAAAGTTTTAGTAGTTGAAGACAATCCCGTGAATATATTCGTGATCTCGGAATACCTAAGTGACTGGAAAATTGATTTTGATACTGCTGAAAATGGCAAGGAAGCCATCAATGCTGTTACAAAGGAAAAATACGATGTGCTCCTGATGGATCTGCATATGCCGATTATTAATGGTTTTGAAGCATCATCTACTATTAGGAATCTTGATCTTGAACACCAGCCTGCAATTCTTGCATTATCTGCTACCAGCAGGGAAAATATTCAGGCTGAACTACAGAGGGCTGGAATAGATGATTTTATTAGTAAACCTTTTGGACCTGATGATCTTTTTAAGGTTTTATCACATTACATCAAGACTAAACATAACCTGAAGGATATAAAACACATTTCAAAATCAGACAATCCAAAAACAGCTAGTCCTAGCAAAGATTCCGGTGATTCTGATCAAACCTTTGATCTTAGCAGGGTTATAAAAATGGCAAATAACAAGCCTGAATTTTTAAGGAAATTCGTGAAGAATACTGCAATATCGTTTGAAGATTATCTGGCTGATTTTCAAAAAGCGATACAGACGAAAGACCCGGAAAAAATTTCAGATCTTATACATAAAAGTACCATGTCTGTTTATTATATAAAATCAGACAACCTGGTGAAATTACTAAGAGAATGTCAGCACATTCTAGAAGACAAGAATCATAAATGTAGTAGTCTACAGGCAAAAGTTTCAGAAATTACCAGCGAATTCCACAATATTATCAGGGATCTAAAATCTGTTAACATTGATGAACTAATGAGTTCGCAAACCACCCAATAAGGAAAGGATCAATAACTTTCAGAAGTAACAGTATCCCCATACTTAGAACTGTGACGTTTAACATTATAAGGTTCACACATACAGATTTACCCTTCACAATATGAGATATTAGATACTGCCAGGCCAATAGTCCCGGTATCAAAAAAAAGCCCGTTGTTTTTATACAACAGGCTTAAATTATAATTAAATAGAAAAAATTTTAATGTGGAGCCACACTTAGATCTGGATGCTTGGCTTTAATAAACATATAGACTCCATATCCTACGAAACCTATCGCCACAATACCCAGAACTATAGATCCGAATTCACTTTGTATATAACTAAAAGCATCGGTTTGCGTACTGATTTTGCTTCCACTAGCAAGGCCAGATTTTAAGGTAAGATAGGCCATCAAAGCGATCACCGCTCCTCTTGAGGTATGCCCGAACTTCCCTGCATTTATAAGTAATTTTTGTTCCTTATGATCCATTCCAGATTCTTCAACCTCTTCTCTGAATTTATTGGAATAAGCACGATAAAGGTCATAGATCGCTTTAATCGCCATCCCTATTCCAATAATAATGGCAATAGTATCTCCATTAGAACCAGACATCAAAGTTCCCATTAGTGATCCAGATCCACCAGAGCTACTTCCAAATGCTAATTTAAATGCATAAAAAGCAAATCCTCCATAAATTAAACCACTAATGAAATATGCTACCCTTTTACCATAACCTTTAGCATCATCATCAAAACCTTTAGGATTCGCAAATACCTGGTACATTCTCCAGAAAACATAGCCTAATAAGCCTATTCCTAATATCACCAATAATATCTGGCCGTAAGACTGTTGCGCCAAATATTGTAAGGCTCCTTTTCCCCCGGTTTGCTGACCACCCTGACCAAAGGCTGCAAGTGCAGTTAACACACCAATTAAAGAGTATACAGCTCCTTTAGCGGCCATACCAAAGCGTGCAAAATTTTCCTTTTTATTACTCATAAAATTATTTTTTGGTTAGTTATTAATTTTAAAGTTATAGGAAATAAAAAAGCTTACCTGATATTAGGCTAAATTTTATAGTAATTTTAGCTAAATCACCCGTGTTTTAAGACTTACCAACCTAATGGGAATAGTTTATGCAGTATAAATTTGATGTATTAGAGCATAAGATCCATTATAAAAAAAACCTGTTTCTTTGATCTAATTATTGATAAAGTCAATTAGAATAGACAAACATCCTCACCCCTTTTAGGAAGGCTGGTTGTATCCTAGTTCAATTAAAGTCTACTATTTAAATATGGAGATAAATACTATTAAAAGGATACTGATAATAAAAATCACTCCTTTTACCTGATCTTCTCTCTTAGCCTGAGAATCCATAGATATTAATCTTAGAATTAATAAATATTATGATCTGGGGGAGAAATTAGATGGAGCAATAAACTTAACAACTGATCTTCAGTAATCAAGAAATTAAATATACATTATTATTTTAATATAAAATTAAGATTTCTCAATAAATCTTTGATGATCCCTAAGCCATTTATTGAGTTTGATTTTTGTCTTTTCAGAGATGTCACCAGCTTTATCGGCAGCGCACCAATCCTTATCTTGAGGGGATATTGTATAGGAAGTAACCTTAGAAAATAATTGTAAACCTAATAATTTAAAGGTTTTTAGAGCCTTCACAGTGTATGTGTCTCCTGTTTTTGAAATATTAACCAGCTGCATAGGATTCTATTTAAAGAATAAAAATCTGAACCTGAAAAAGAGGTTGCACTTTCAATTTCAACCGCTGTTACCATACCGGTTATCCGTAAAATATTTACGGTACATATCTAATGCGAAGTTAATCCATTGATATTTTTCAAGTTTTAAAACTAAGTTAAGATTTCCCAGTATAGCCACCTCAAATAGAAGACTGCTACCTGAATTGTTATATTTTAAACTTAAGATTTCCTGATCAAATCTCATTTATTTAACTCCTCTTGTTTTATTTGAAACAGAATTCGGCCTGGGATTTTCTATATAACAACTTCATAACTAACCCAATAAATTCTGTGACCTTTGATTTCCCGAATGTTAATTCTTAAAATTTCCTTAAATAAAAACAATAGGTTGTTTAGTTTTACGTTTGCAAATTATCAATCACATAAGATCGGTTAGCCCTATGAAAAGATTTAAAATTGTGCTGGTACTTTTAATTACGAGTCTAATCCTTTCCTGTGATACAGACAGGGATGATATTAGCCGGACCCAAGCTGAAGTAAATGAATTAAATCTTATTGTGCGTACAGGGGAATGGGAGATCACCAATTTCACTCTTAATAACGAAGAAAACACCGCAAATTATAGCGATTATTTTTTCAGATTTGAAGAGGCAAACCATCTCACTGCTATATCGCAGGTAGATGAAGTTACTGGAACCTGGAGAGTGAATAGCGACTCTGGTGATGAATATGATCCTTATAATGATGTGGATTTCCATATATTCTTTGACTCTTCAGGCAAGCTTGGAGAACTGGCGAATAATTATGATATAATCTCTGCCAGCAATAGCGAAATCAAACTACAGCTTGCCGCCAATGCCATTGGTAATACGGCTTTCCTTACTTTCAGAAAGAACTAGTTCTTAAAACCTACTACCCTCATTTTTCCGGGCTTAATTCTGTAAATTCGTATTTCTTAAATTGGAATAATAATTTATGGATCAATTTCATGCTTCTAAGAACCGTTATAATACCATGGAGTATAGACGCTGCGGAAAAAGCGGAATTAAATTACCCCTTCTTTCGTTAGGACTATGGCATAATTTCGGCGACAATGATAATTTTGAAAATGCTCGCTCAATATTAAGAACGGCTTTTAATAATGGGATCACTCATTTTGACCTGGCAAACAACTATGGTCCGCCCTACGGTTCAGCTGAAAAGAATTTCGGAAAAATTTTTCAGGAAGATTTTAAAACTTACAGGGATGAACTTATCATTTCGACCAAAGCCGGCTGGGACATGTGGCCCGGACCTTATGGAAATTTCGGTTCACGCAAATATCTTATTGCCAGTCTGGATCAGTCTTTAAAAAGGATGGGGTTGGATTATGTAGATATTTTCTACCACCACCGTCCTGACCCGGATACCCCTCTCGAAGAAACTATGGGAGCCCTGGACCAGATCGTAAGGCAAGGCAAAGCATTATACGTAGGTATTTCTCAGTATAACGCTGAAGATACTGCAAGAGCGGCTGAAATCTTAAAAAAACAGCGCACCCCGTTTATAATCCATCAGCCTCGATATAATATGATGGATCGTTGGGTTGAAGACGGCTTATTAGATACACTGGCCGATATAGGAATTGGAAGTATCGTATTTTCTCCTCTTGAACAGGGAATATTAACCTCTAAATACCTTACGGGTATACCTGAAAATTCGAGGGCTGCAACAGAGGGAAGTTATTTAGATCGTTCAAGGATTACTGGAGAATTAGTACTTCAGATTCAGCAGTTGAATGATATCGCTCAAGGCAGAAATCAGAGCCTGGCCCAAATGGCAGTAGCTTGGTTGTTAAAAGATACGAGAGTCACATCTGTACTGGTTGGCGTGAGTAATGTTGCCCAGCTCGAAGATAATATTGAGGCAATTAAGAATATTAATTTCAGTGAAGAAGAACTGAAACAAATAGATACGATCTTAAATTATTAAACTCTAGTCTTGATTTATGAATGAGATGATGAAAGCCCTAACCTTTTCAAGATTTGGAGGGCCAGAGGTAATGGAATTCCAGGAGGTTAAGAAGCCGGTAACTGGGAATAATGAAGTCCTTATAGAATGCCGGGCTATAGGCCTCAATTATGCCGATATATATCGCAGAAAAGGAAATTATCATTTAAAAGGAGAACCTCCCTATATTCCGGGTTATGAAGCTGCAGGGGTGATCGTAGAATCTAATTCGCCAGGGTATAAACCAGGAGATAGGGTTGCATTCGCAGATGTTCCTTTTGCAAATGCAGAATTTGTACGGGTCCCGGAGGATCATATAATACCACTGCCTGATTCTATAAGTTTTGAAACTGCAGCATCTATATTGCTTCAAGGGTTAACAGCTCAATATCTGGCAAATGACAGCTATACTATTAAAAAGGATGACTGGGTATTGGTTCATGCTGCATCCGGTGGAGTTGGGCAGTTGCTCTGTCAATTTGCTAAGACTAAAGCTGCAAAAGTGATTGGCCTTACACGGAGTGAAGGTAAACTGCATACCATTTCAGATTCCGGAGCAGATCATGCTATTATTTTAGATGAAAAATGGAAAGACAGGGTTTTTGAGATAACCGGCCCCAGGGGTGTGGATGTTACTTACGATAGTGTAGGAATCACTTTAAATGATAGTTTTGAGGTAACTAAAGAAACTGGGAGGGTTGTTTTTTACGGAATGAGCGGTGGAGATCCCAAAAAAGTAGACCCAAGGATGCTGATGGATACAAGCAAAACCCTAACCGGCGGAGACCTATGGGGATACCTAACCTCTTCAGAAGAAAGAATAAGTAGGTCTGCAGGCCTCTTCAAGATGATCCTTCAGGCGGATTTAAAGATAAAAGATCCGGTTAAATTCAGTTTATCTGAAGGTAGGAAAGCCCACGAATATCTGGAATCAGGCAAGAGCTCCAGTAAGGTTCTACTTATTCCATAGAACTATATAACAGCTGCAGGAGATCATTTAATATATATCTCGAGCAACTCTGCATTTTCAGAACTTATTTCAACCTTATCTATAATTGCGGGAATCAATACAGTCTGGCCTTTTTCCAGTAGTTCTTCTTT
>JAHELO010000034.1 GCA_024644145.1 Christiangramia sp. | reverse complement strand
TAGGTATAATCTATATCCAGAGGATTGATATAGGTTTGAGGTATCACTTCCTGTGAACTTGCAGTAGCGTAAAGTAGCAATCCGGTTAAGCTTAGTATGTATTTGAATCCTTTCATTTCTTATCGTCCTATTTCAATTTATAAATGCCGGGTCTTGATATTGACCAATCTTAATCATTTCCCGTTTCATTTTTTTTCTCCTGAGAAAACAACCAGCTTAACAGGTAGGGTTCTGCAAAAGCGGAATCCCAGCTATTATGATTATCATCTGGATACAGAGAGAGTTTTGCATTTCCCCCATGATGATTGATAGACCGCGCCATGGATTTTGACAAAGCCGGAGGAACCACATCATCTTTTTCCCCATGAAAGATCCAGATAGGGAATCCTTTCCTGTAGCCCTCAGCAATTTCAGGGTTTGCTCCACCACAAATCGCAAAAGCGGCAGCGAACATCTCTGGCTTTTTATAAATGAGTTCGAAGGTACCCATCCCTCCCATGGATAATCCACCTGCATAAATTCTTCGTTTATCGATATAATTGCGGGTAAGCATGGAATCCATCAGTTGCATAACCAGCTCCAGCGATTTGGTTGGTGCTTCTTTATTTTTAAAATCGAATTGAAAAGGAATTGTATCCCTTTTTACCTCAACTTTCGCCCAGTAATCATCCTTTGGGGCCTGCGGAAAAATTACCACGGCCGGAAAGTCTTTACGGTTCTCCGCATTTAAGAACAAATCACTGCCATGTACCAGTTGAGCCTCATTATCATCGCCTCTCTCCCCTGCACCGTGCAGAACCAGAATTAAGGGGTACTTTTTTTCTTCAGAAAAATTTTCAGGAAACAGAATTCTGTATCGAAGGCTATCCTGATTAGTTATAAAAATTTCCTTTTCAAAACTGACTGTGGACTGAGCATTAATTCCTGAAGGAAACATTCCTATCAAGGCTGCAAGAATTATCAGAAGATATTTAAGACTATTTTCCATAGGTAAAACCAAGTTTTTTTAGTCCTTGTTGTACTTCAGAGGCACCCATAAAAAGATCCCAGATAAGCCCGGAGCGATAATTCTCAATCATCACTACCATAGGGCCCTGGTCTATGGCCAGATAGCGTGGTGCCACCCATTTTCCACCTTCCAGGCTATATGCATCATAAAAACCTGCCGGTCCCCATAACAGATCTTTAAGATCTGTATAGAAATACCTCATCGCAGCCATGGATTTTTCAGGAGTGTATGGAATAGAACTGATCGCTGCGGTAGGTGATACCACGCCTTTATCTGTATCTGGTGAATGTGCATTATAGCCAATACCTCCATCAGAATTTCGGGTGTAACTCGCTGTTAATCCCCAGGATTCCGGACTGTAAGTTTTAAAATTCTTTGGGTTCTCCTGTGCATATTCATAATTGATAAGCGTATGATTCACATTAAGATCCCAGTAATTTGCATATTTGTCCTTCAAACCCTTAGGATTAAGTCCCAGATAGGAATAATGAGCCCAGAATAATGGCCCGCCTTTGCCTCCACGGGTATTATGCTTAAGGATCAGTGGAATTCCGTAGGCTTCAGCATCTGTAGTTATATTTCCATTTCTAGCCCAGCCTTTGTGATAAACAGCAGGTTCTACAGCGTGATCTGGAGATGAACCTGCAAGCACATAAGTGATGAGACATTCATTATAACCTTCAATCATAAAGTCCATTTCCCATTGATAATCTGGTGACCAGTGCCAGTAAATACCATTTTTATTATTGGTATACCAGTCCCACTCAATTCCCTTCCATAAGCTATCATATTTCTGAGCCACTATCCTTTCAGCCTCAGTACCATCCTTCAGGTATTCTCTAACTACAATAAAACCCTGGGCTAAAAAAGAGGTCTCTACGATATCCCCACCGTTATCTTTGTTACTAAAGGCCTGTATCTCGCCGGTTTCTCCATTCAACCAATGAGACCATGCTCCATGGAACCGTGGAGCCTTTTTCAGGAAATCTGCGATCTTTTCCAGACGGATCACCGCAGAATCACGAGGTACAAATCCCCTCTCTATCCCTGCCACTATGGCCATCAAACCAAAACCAGTTCCTCCGGTAGTCACTACATGAGCATCATTTTTAGGATAAAATCCGTCCGGATGAAAACGTTCCCGGGCCATCCCACTATTAGGTTCAGCAAAATCCCAGAAATACCTAAGGGTTTGCTTTTGCACGGAGTCCAGAAGTGCATCATCAGATATCTGGTTTATATCTACAGGATCATGCTCTGCTAGTAAGGCCTGTTGTTTATTTTCATTTTTACAGGATACTAAAAGAAGTACCGTAAAAAGGAAAAGCATATATCTGTGTTGTGCCATTGTAATTATTAGTATTGTTTCCGGTTAATAGGTGAAATCTAATTTATCCAGGCCCGTACGCACTTCAGGGATCTTCATGAATAAATCCCAGATAAACCCGGTGCGATAGTTTTCTATCATAGCCACGATGGGACCCTGATCTATAGCGAGATAACCATTAGCATACCAGTTATACTCTTCAGAAAAAGCATCATAGAAGCCCATATCTCCCCATAACTTATTACCCTGGTCTTCGTAGAAATATCTTAGAGCTGCCATAGATTTTTCAGGAGTATAAGGGAAAGAAGATAATGCGGCGGTGGGGGTTATCACCCCCAGATCATTGGTAGGGCTATGTGCCGCATATCCATCTTTACTGTCTGAGGCTGTTAAACCCCAGGAATTTTCTCCATAACCTTCATAATCCTTAGGGTTACGTACACAATATTCATAATTGATATTAGTATGTGCTGTATTTTGCTGCCAGTAATTGGCATATTGGTCCTGAAGATTTCGTGGATCCAGACCGATAAAAGAATAATGGCTAAAGAATAAAGGCCCTCCTAAATTAGGCCCAAGGGGCATATTGATATTATAATGTGTTCTATTAGTAACAATATTTCCATTTGAGGCCCAGCCCTGGGTATATACATTCTTCTCTATGGGATGGGTTGGAGACCCGGCCGCCAGTACATACACGATAAGTGCCTCATTCCAGCCTTTTATCTTTAAACCTATTTGAAAATCATATTGTGGTGACCAGTGCCAGTAAAGAACATTTTCACCCTGCGTATACCAATCCCATTCAACATTTTCCCAGATGGTTGTGATCCTGGATTGAATGGTCGCATCGTCAAAATATGCGCGGCATATCAGTAATCCCTGCATCAGGAATGCGGTCTCTACCAGATCTCCGCCATTGTCTAACTGACTAAAAGGTCTTGTTTGAGCAAGGCTTCCCAGGTACCAGTGAGAGTATGCTCCATGGTATGTAGGTGCAGTTTCAAGAAAATCGAGGATTTTATTCAGGCGTTGCTCAGCTTCGGTTTTAGAGATCCAGCCGCGTTCTACCGCGGTAGGAAAAGATGCAAGTCCAAAACCGGTTCCACCGGTTGTCACTATATCTGCACCTTGCCCACCGTAAGCATCATCCTGGGATCGCTCCCGGGCCATGCCGCTATTAGGTTCTGCAAAATCCCAGAAATACTTAAAGGTCTGTTCCTGGACCAGGTCCAGCAATTCATCATCTGAAAGAACAGGAACTTCACCCTGCCCATCATCTGTAGGATCTGGTATGTAGGGCTCCTGGTACCCAGGTCCAGACTCTCCCGAACATGCGAACAGGAGGTTAATAAGTAAAACAAAAACCGGGATATGGATCTTGCGCATATTGAATAGTTTATCTGCAGACCGAAAAATTTCCAGCCTGTCCAGCGATTATATTGTCAAAAATTTGAAATATTATAAAGAAGACTCCGGGCCTGAACCCGGAGCTTTATATTCTATAGTTATTGCGCCATGATAGACTCAATTTCCTCTTCTGTAAGCACTTTATTGTAAAATGTCAGGTCATCCATATAACTTTCATCAGATAAGTGACCCCATTCTGTAAACCTTGGAGCTCCAGACATGATGGATACTAAATCTGTACCTGTCCAGTCTATACCTGCAAAAGCAGATTCCTGTACCGGATCGCCATTAATATATACAATAGCAGCAGATTGAGATATGGTGAATGCTAAATGTATCCACCCGGCATCATTAGCCACATCTGCTGCAGTACCACCATCTACCCATGTATCTGCAGTACCATCACCAACATTTAATTTAAATCGTTGGAATCCGTCAGCGCCATTTTCGCGGAAAAACCTAAAACCAGAGGTCCTGTTATTTTGGGCATTCGGTTTATCGGGATCCTCGGGTCCTACCACAATTATTCCGGCACGGTTTGGACTTGCATTTACCTTATACCAGAATGTTGCACTAAAGTTTTCACCCAATAAGCCTTCAGAAGGCATAGTTATATACGATCCTTCAGCGCCGGCATAGGCATCTGTCCCTTCTTTAGACTCCCCGGCAAATCCCGGGTTTCCTACCACGGTGATTTCACGATTGGATGCTTTATCCTGGAAATTACCATCAAAAGATAATTCAAGGGTTTTTGAAGAGGCATCGATTAGATCCTGGATTTCTTCCTGGCTTAGCGCAGCATCAAAGATCCTTAATTCATCAAGAGCACTACTATCATATTTATGGCCCCAATAGCTAAAAGTTTCACCTCCCGAGCCTATGGTTAATTGCTCAACACCGGTCCAGTCTATAGAATTACCACCCATGTTGCCTGTATTTACAGGCATTCCGTCTATATAAATAACGGTCTCTTCTGAAGTTACAGTAAAGGCCACATGAACCCATTCATTCGCACTGGGGTCTATAGTACCTCCATCATTCCAAACTTCACCACCACCGGTTCCAACGTTTAATTTTAATCGCTGTTGCCCATCACTGGCTTCGCGGAATAATCTGAATCCCTGTGTACGATTTTCATCTGCTCCGGCAACTAAGATACCGGCACGATCTGGGTCTCCACTCACCTTGTACCAGAAAGATGCAGTGAACTCTGTACCTACATTCGCATCAAAAGGAAAGGTTAAATAAGAATCTGGAGCACCCGTAAAGGCATTCGAGCCAAGAAAAGATTCACCAGCAAAAGAAAGATTTCCTATTTCCTCAGAACTTTTCAGGGTAATAAGATCTACGTAATCTCCATCAAAAGGCATATATAAATATTCATTCTGATATTTAGGTGTATATGGAGGCTCCTTACTGAAATTTACAGTTTTGGTGGTAACATTCCCTTCCAGGTCTGTGGCCTTCACAGTCACGGTATGCTCACCATTTGTCACTTCATTAAATACTACCTCTTCATTTACGATTCGGTAATCTAAAAATTCATTCATGGTTGCAATGGTATTTCCGTTTACCATAACCTCTATCGTGGCAACTTCAATATCATCTTCTACTTTGAATTTAATATTTACACTGGATATTTCTTCCAGAACTTTTATGGTATTCCCATCCAGAGGGGATATAATGGTAACCTCCGGTGCACCGGCATCGGCTCCCGGATCTACTTTGGTGATAGGATCTATCCCTTCACGCTCACATGCACTGAAGATGAACAGAAAAGAAAGCAATCCTAATAGTTTTATATTAATATTTTTCATTCTTCTTAGTTTAGGTCATTTAAAACATTGTTCATCACGGTATTTCTATTAACCGAGGTTGCATTTAAAGGCAATGCATCTACCTGAGCTTGGGGATAAGGCAAATATTCATCTGCTGCGGTAAAAGTTCTACCGTCATAACTTAATTCAGAATAATTGTCTAATCGAATCATGTCGTAATACCTGATTCCCCACTCCATGGCTAATTCAGCAAATTTCTCGTCCAGAACCTGCTCCTGGGTTACTCCCGTCAATGTTGATAGCCCGGCTCTTTGTCTTACCAGGTTCACTGCCTGATCTGCTGTCATTCCGCTACTGGTAGCGCCTTGCGTAAGGGCTTCAGCATACATTAAAAGAATCTCTGCATATCTAATCACGATCATATTTTTACCGGCCCCATAATTATTTCTTCCGGCAGTTAATTGAACAGAAGGCAGATAATGTTTACCGCTGGCGAATAAAGCCCTGGCATAATCATTTATAACATCCCCAGATGCAGTGGTATTACTTACAAAGTCTGGAAGATCGTTATATCCATCTGCCTGTAACTCTGCAATTCCACGATCTGTGAACAATACACTGGTTTGAAGTCTCACGCTTTCATCACGATCTAGCATAAACTTGATAAATTTCATGCTTGGTTCATAGAATCCCCAACCACTGCTAGCATTTTCTCTTGCTGGTGTCCAGTTTTGCGGTCCAAATGGTGCATATAGATGATATACGGCATCTCCTGTTTCCGATCCAAAATCTGAATACTGCATCTCAAGCAAGCTTTCATCACTTAATTCACCTGGTTTTTTAAACAACTGGTAAAAATCAGGATAAAGGGAGAATTTTCCGGAATTAATAATCGCTCCGGCAGCATCAGCTACCCCCTGGTAGTTCTCTAATTCCTGCTGTGCAAGAGCCTTGAGAGCATAGGCGGTATATCTTGTTACACCTCCAGGTATATCTGTACGCTGGTTAGGTCTTAAATCTGGAAGATTTGGAATGGCCATATCCATCTGGTCAACGATAAACTGCATCACCTCTTCTTTAGAAGCAGGACCATTTTCAACTTCGGTACTTGGCTGGTTAGAAGTAATTATAAATACATCTTCCCATACCCTGGCCAGGTTAAAATGAAACCAGGCACGAAGCACACTTATCTCGGCAATATACTGGTCTGCACGGGCTACATCATCTCCTTCAGCAAATTCCTTGAAATTCTCAACCTGAAGGATGGCTGTGTTCATATTTACCACATCGTTATAATGTACATTCCAGAGGGAGTTATACATCCAGTAATCCTTGCTGTAATTAAACTCATCTGTATCTGCAAATGGCTGCTGGTCTCCAAGTCCGCCGGCATTCACATCGTCACCACGAACACCCAGTAAAAGTGGTTCTTCCCAGCCACGGCTGGCAAATTCGTAATAAGCACCAATTACAGGGTCTATCATATCGTCTGTATTGGTATAATCAAGATCACCAGTATTTAGCTGACCTTCCTGCGTATCTAACTTGTCACTACAGGAAATGGTTGTAGCCAGGGCAAGTATGGTGAATACGCTTAGAAATATTGATTTTTCAATTCTTTTCATTTCGCGTTTTTTTTAAATTTTAATGTTAAGACCTATGGTATAAACTGAAGGTATAGGATAGGTTTGTCTGTCTACCCCATTTGGAACTTCCGGATCAAAACCATTATAATCGAAAAATGTAAATGGCCTTTCAGCGGTAAAGTATACTCTGGTTTCAGGAAGACTCTCATCTGCGATTGTATAACCTAACTGTAGGTTCTGGATCCTGAAGAAGTCACCATCTTCCACCCAGAAATTACTCAATCGCTGGTTCCAGGCTTTTCTCAACCCTGCAGAAGAAGGATAAGAATTACTGGTTCCTTCTCCATGCCATCTGTTAATAGCAAGATCGGCATCCATATTGGTATCCTGTGTAAATATGATCTCTCCTCTTTTACGGTTCAGGATCTTGTTTCCTGTTTGACCGTAAAAACTCATGGAAAAATCTAATGCTTTATAATTGATCCCAATATTCCCTCCAAAAGTAAAATCTGGCAAGAATGAACCTAAGATCACACGATCGGCATCATCTATAACACCGTCGTTATTCTGGTCGCGGTAGATCAAATCTCCAGGAACAAGGTTATTCGCTGCAGCAATAGGATCTGCATCTATCTGAGCCTGGTTTTGATATACTCCTACTCTTTCATATCCATAAAACGCAAAAAGCGGACCACCCTCCTGTGTACGCTGACGAAATTCAGCCGTACCGGAATCTATATATCCTCTTTCGTCCTCGATCGCGATCGCCTCATTTTCCAGGGTGGTAAAATTCGCTCCTATACTATAGCTGAAATCATCTGAAACGCTATGGTTCCAGTTAAGGTTTAATTCCAGTCCCTGGTTTCGAATCACTCCTGAGTTCTGATTCACACTACGGTTAATGATAGGAATAAATACGGGAAGAATAGCATCTTCAGTATCCCTTATATAATAATCTGCATCCAGGGACAACCTGTTATCCAGCGTTGCGATATTTATACCGAAGTTCTTTTCTTCAATCACTTCCCAGGTGTTATCTGAAAATACACTGGTAGATGTAATACCTGTTCTGGGCTGCTCGCCAAGAGCTGCGGTTATCACCTCAATGGTATTGGAACCATCACTGGCAGCTACATTATCGTTCCCAAGTTTACCCCAACTTGCTCTAAGTTTAAGGAAATCGAAAATATCATTGTCTTTCATGAATTCCTCTTCACTAATCACCCATCCTGCACCTACAGAAGGAAAGTAACCCCATGGATCTTTAGTAAATTTCGAAGAACCATCAGCTCTAAAGGTACCGTATAGCAAGTATTTATCCTTAAAGTTATAGGCTACCCTCCCAAAATATGACAGACCATAGAATCTTCGTCCTATTTCGTTTACATTATTATTAAAGGATTCGTTATCGGCAAAATTCAGGAACCAGCTGGATTCAAGCCTTATCCCGGCAATTTCCTGTCCTGTTGCTCTAAAATTATTTGCCGCTTCATCCCTGTAAGATGTACCAGCCATTACCGTAAGGTCATGATCTCCAAACTGGTCATTGTATGTAAGGATGTTATCCCAGTACTGGTTAGAGAAAGTATTGTTTGCCCTGGTAATGCTGGATCTTCTTTCAAAGTTATTACCCAGTGTATAAGGCAAATTCACGTATCTCTCTTCTAAAGCAGAAAGGTTATGACTGTAAGTGGTCTTAAAATCAAGTTTCTCTGGCAGGATATCATACTGGAAAAAGATACTGGTTAGAACCTTTCTTATTTTGAGTCTGTTTTCATTATAGCTAATCGCTGTAAACGGGTTCTGCGTCCCCCTGTATCCAAGGATCTGAGCATTGGAATATTGTATAGGTGCCGCCGCAGTATTCAACGGATCCATTACCGGCATAATAGGAACGGCAAAATAGGCATTGAACCAGGCAGAATTTTCAGGGTCGTATTTAGTAGCATTACTAAAAACGGCGTTCACACCTGTCTTGAATCTATCTGAAATATCCACATCTACCTTGGAACGTATATTAAAACGTTCATATTCATTTTTCATATCCAGGATTCCTTCCTGTGAGAAAAAGTTGGTTCCAACAGAATAAGCTACATTCTCTCCACCGCCGGAAACGCCCACACTATGGTTTTGAATAATCCCGTCTCGAAGCACTTCATCATACCAGTCTGTATTAACGTCTGGCACATTTGGATTAATACGGCTTCTCCCATACCGCTGCATTGCATTCTGCACGAATTGCGCATCTGCAGCTGAGCCAGATTCTAAGGCCATAGTCACGAACTGTTCAGCATTAGCCATTTTCACCACATTCTGTGCACGCTGGATCCCGGTGTAACCATCATACTCAAATTGAGGTTTCTGGTTAATTCTACCAGATTTGGTCTCTATGATCACAACACCATTTGCAGCCCGTACCCCATAGATTGCAGATGAAGAGGCATCTTTCAGGATGTTTACAGATTTTATGTCTTTAGTATTCAAAAAATCTATATTGTCATATAGTGTCCCATCAACTACATATAATACATTGGTAGCATCCTGAAAAGTACCCAGCCCCCTAATACGTACTGTTGGAGAATCACCCGGTGATCCCGCACTAACAATCTGCACCCCGGAAACTTTTCCTTGAAGGGATTGCATAACATTGGAGGTTGGAGTCTTCTCGATCTCCTCTGAATCTATAGAAGCAATAGCCCCGGTTAGA
>JAHELO010000033.1 GCA_024644145.1 Christiangramia sp. | reverse complement strand
GCCTGTGATTTTTTTGCAGCCGTACCGAAGCCTACCCCTTGACCAAAATCTTTAAGCTTTCTGGCACCTATATTGGAGGTCATGATAATGATGGTATTTCTAAAATCGATCTTTCTGCCAAGACTATCTGTTAAATAACCATCGTCAAGAACCTGAAGCAGCATATTAAAAACATCTGGATGTGCTTTCTCAACCTCGTCAAGTAAAATAACAGCGTATGGTTTTCTTCTAACTTTTTCTGTAAGCTGTCCTCCTTCTTCATAACCAACATATCCGGGAGGGGCACCAATTAACCTGGAAACTGCAAACTTTTCCATATACTCACTCATGTCTATTCTAATGAGTGCGTCGTCATTGTCAAATAGTTCACGGGCAAGAACTTTAGCCAGCTGAGTTTTACCAACTCCGGTTTGTCCCAGGAAAATAAATGATCCAATTGGTTTATTTGGGTCTTTAAGACCTGCACGGTTTCGCTGAATCGCTTTAACAACCTTTCCAACAGCTTCGTCCTGTCCAATTACTTTGCCTTTTATCTTCTTAGGTAATTCAACCAGCTTATTGCTTTCTGTCTGTGCAATCCTGTTAACAGGTATTCCTGTCATCATAGAAACCACATCTGCTACACTATCTTCAGAAACTGTTTCCTTATGTTTTTTAGATTCTTCTTCCCATTTTTCCTGAGCAATGCCAAGTTCCTTTTCAAGGTTCTTTTCATCATCTCTAAGCTTGGCAGCTTCTTCGTATTTCTGCTTTTTTACTACAGAATTCTTACTTTCTCTTACTTCTTCAAGTTTTCTTTCTAAGTCCAGGATCTGCTTAGGAACATCAATATTAGTAATATGAACTCTGGAACCCGCTTCATCTAAAGCATCTATAGCTTTGTCTGGAAGGAATCTATCGGTCATATACCTGTTCGTTAGCTTTACACAAGCCTGAATAGCTTCGTCTGTATACCTAACATTATGATGCTCTTCATATTTATTCTTAATGTTATTAAGGATCTCAATGGTTTCTTCTACCGTAGTTGGCTCCACAATAACTTTCTGGAACCTTCTTTCTAAAGCTCCGTCCTTTTCTATATACTGTCTGTACTCGTCCAGGGTAGTTGCACCAATACATTGTATTTCTCCACGGGCAAGTGCGGGTTTAAACATATTGCTGGCATCCAGGCTTCCGGTTGCACCGCCGGCACCTACTATGGTATGAATCTCGTCAATGAATAGAATAATATCATCATTCTTTTCAAGCTCATTCATCACAGCCTTCATTCTCTCTTCAAACTGTCCGCGGTACTTGGTACCCGCTACTAAACTAGCCAGGTCCAGGGTAACCACTCTTTTGTCAAAAAGAATTCTTGAAACTTTGCGTTTTACTATTCGCAAAGCAAGGCCTTCTGCGATGGCAGATTTACCAACACCAGGTTCTCCTATTAAAAGAGGGTTGTTCTTTTTTCTTCTGCTTAAGATCTGTGAAACACGCTCGATCTCTTTTTCACGCCCAACCACAGGGTCCAGTTTATCGGCTTCTGCCAGTGCAGTAAGATCTCTTCCGAAGTTATCCAAAACGGGTGTTTTAGATTTCTTGGAGGTTTTACCTGTGCTGCCACTTCCGCTAAATGGGTTCTCTCTTGCTGTATCATCACCACCGTCATCGTCTGAAAAAGATTCGGCCGACGGGCTGTCAGAAAAATCATCTTCATCGCTGGCGATCATGTATTTGAACTGATCTTTTACTCCGTCGTAATCTATTTTCAATTTATTAAGTAGTTTGGTTGTAGGGTCGTTTTCGTTTCTCAAAATGCACAATAACAAATGAGCTGTATTTATATTGGAGCTCTGGAAAAGCTTTGCTTCCAGGAATGTTGTTTTCAAAGCCCTTTCTGCCTGCCTGGTTAAATGCAGGTTCTTTTTCTCATTACTAATAGTAACTGTATTAGGATTTGCAGGGCTTAGAATTTCAACCTTACGTCTTAAATGACTAAGATCTACATCCAATGCATTCAATATATCTATAGCTTTACCGTCACCATCTCTAAGAAGTCCAAGCATAAGATGTTCTGTCCCGATAAAATCGTGACCCAGTCTTAATGCTTCTTCCTTACTATAAGCAATAACGTCTTTTACTCTTGGTGAAAAATTATCATCCATTGTATCTTCCTTTCTCAAAATTTATTTTCACTCGATTTAGGTCAAAAACTGTACCTAATAGGGAGTTAGTAGCTAATTGACAAAATTACTTTCAATTATCAAAGTGTAAAATAGTGAACTTATTAACTAAAACACAATAAAAATTTGTTAATAAAAAGAAAGCTCACGGTGTAGATGTAGCCCTTTAAAGAAGGAGAAAATATGTAAATTGCCCCTTAGATTTTTTGAGATAAATTAAATTTTTAAGTATGGCTGAAGGAGAAAAGCTAATTCCTATCAACATTGAAGATGAAATGAAATCAGCCTACATCGATTATTCGATGTCGGTCATTGTGTCACGTGCATTACCAGATGTTCGTGATGGTTTAAAACCAGTTCACCGAAGAGTTTTGTACGGTATGTACGAGCTTGGAGTTCTTTCTAACCGGGCCTATAAAAAGTCAGCCAGGATTGTAGGGGAGGTACTGGGTAAGTATCACCCGCACGGGGATTCATCTGTATATGATACCATGGTTAGAATGGCACAGCACTGGAGCATGCGTTATATGCTTGTAGACGGCCAGGGTAACTTTGGTTCTGTAGATGGGGATAGTCCTGCAGCAATGCGTTATACTGAGGCGCGTATGCGTAAGATCAGTGAGGATATGCTTGCTGATATTGATAAGGAAACTGTAGATACACAGCTGAACTTTGATGATTCTTTGAGCGAACCTGTAGTTATGCCAACCAGGGTGCCTAACCTGTTGGTTAATGGCGCCAGTGGTATTGCGGTAGGTATGGCAACCAATATGCCTCCTCATAACTTATCTGAAGTTATTGATGGAACGATCGCTTATATAGATAATCACGATATAGAGATTGATGAGTTAATTCAGCATATTAAAGCACCAGATTTTCCTACCGGAGGTATCATCTATGGTTATGACGGTGTTAAGGAAGCTTTTAAGACCGGAAGGGGTAGAGTGGTGATTCGTGCTAAATCTCATATGGAAGAGATCAATGGCCGGGAATACCTTGTGGTGACAGAAATACCATATCAGGTGAATAAAGCTGATATGATCAAGAAAACCGCAGATCTGGTTAACGAACGTAAGATTGAAGGGATTAGTCTTATAAGGGACGAATCTGACCGTAACGGGATGCGTATCGTATATCAGTTAAAAAGAGATGCGATTCCAAATATTGTACTCAATACACTTTTTAAACATACGGCCTTACAGTCCTCCTTCAGTGTGAATAATATTGCATTGGTGAACGGAAGACCTGAAATGCTTAATTTAAAAGATATCATTCATCATTTTGTAGAGCACAGGCATGAAGTTGTGGTTCGCAGAACTGAGTTTGAATTAAGAAAAGCAAAAGAACGTGCTCATATCCTTGAGGGATTGATCATAGCTTCAGACAATATAGATGAAGTTATTGCTTTAATAAGATCTTCTTCTAATGCAGACGAGGCCCGAACCAAATTGATGGAAAGATTCGAGCTTTCTGAAATTCAGGCCAAGGCGATCGTAGAAATGAGATTAAGACAACTTACCGGTCTTGAACAGGATAAGTTGAGAGCTGAATACGATGACATCTTAAAAACCATTGAGGACCTTGAAGACATTCTTGCACGCAAAGAGCGAAGAATGGAAGTGATTAAAGAGGAGCTTGCAGAGGTTAAAGAGAAATATGGTGACGAAAGACGCTCACAAATAGAATACGCAGGAGGGGATCTTAGTATAGAGGATATGATCCCAGATGAAAGTGTGGTGATCACGATTTCCCATGCTGGATATATTAAGAGAACTTCTTTAAGCGAATATAAGAAGCAGAACAGAGGAGGAGTTGGACAAAAAGGTACAACTACCAGGAACGAAGATTTCCTTGAATATCTTTTCGTAGGTACTAATCACCAGTATATGTTATTCTTTACTCAGAATGGTAAATGTTACTGGATGAGGGTTTACGAAATTCCGGAAGGAAGTAAAGCTTCTAAAGGAAGAGCTATCCAGAACCTTATAAATATAGAGCCTGAAGATAAAGTAAATGCTTTTATATGTACGCAGGATCTAAAAGATGAGGAATATGTAAATGAGCATTTTGTAATCATGGCCACTAAGAAAGGTCAGGTTAAAAAGACTCCTTTAGAAAGATATTCCCGTCCCAGAACCAATGGTATTAATGCCATCACTATTAAAGAAGGGGATGAATTACTGGAAGCCAAACTTACTACCGGTAACAGTCAGGTAATGTTAGGTCTTAAAAGTGGTAAAGCCATTCGTTTTGAGGAAAGCAAAACCAGACCAATGGGGAGAAATGCTTCCGGGGTAAGAGGTATCACCCTGGCAGATGAGAATGATGAAGTTGTTGGAATGGTTTCAGTAAACGATTTTGAATCACATATTCTTGTTGTTTCTGAAAATGGTTACGGGAAGCGATCCAGTCTGGAAGACTATAGAATTACGAACCGAGGAGGAAAAGGAGTAAAGACCATCTCGGTAACCGAGAAAACAGGACAACTTGTCGCGATCAAGAACGTATCAGATGCAGATGACCTAATGATCATTAACAAATCTGGGATCGTAATTAGAATGGCTGTAGAAGATCTACGCGTAATGGGCCGTGCTACCCAGGGGGTTAGACTTATTAACCTGAAAGGCAATGATGCTATTGCTGCCGTTGCCAAAGTGTTGCATGATGAAGATGATCTGGATAACATGGAGGACGCGGAAAAGCCTGTTGGAGGTGAAGATCCGGCTAATGGCACAACTATTGCAGATGATAGTGAAGAATAAAAATTAAAAACCAAAACAAACATGAAAACTAATATTTTGACGGCGGCAGCAGTGTCATTTCTAACCATGACAGCTTTCGCACAAAAAGATCAGGTAAAGAACGCTGAGGATGCTTTGGATGATGGTAACTATGCTGAAGCTAAAGCCCAGTTAAAAATTGCCGAACCTAAGCTTAGCGAACTTAACAGCAAATGGCAGGAAAATTTTTATCTATATAAAGGTAAAGCCTATATGGCTGACGGAACCAGTGCAACTGCTGAAGATCTAAAAACGGCGGCACAGGCATTCCAGAAAGCATCTGAAATGGGAAGCGATGAGGCTGATGAAGCATTGGTTGCTTTAAAGAATAACCTTATCCAGAGTGCAATTTCAGATCAGAATAAAGAAGATTACGCTTCTGCAGCTAATAAACTTTATACAAGTTATGAGCTAAGTAAAACAGATACTATCTACCTTTACTATGCAGCCAATAATATGGTACAGGCCAAAGATTATGACCAGGCGGTTGTTTTTCTTGAAAAGCTGAACGAATTGGACTATGATGGTTCTGGTAAATCTTATACTGCGGTAAATGTTGAAACCGGAGAAAGAGAAAATCTAGGTTCTCAAAGCCAAATGGATCTAATGATCAAGACAAACCAGTATAAAGATCCTAAAGTTGAAAAGATTCCTTCTAAAAAAGGAGATATCGCTCAACTTATAGCAAGAATTTATATTAGTCAGGAGCAGTATGACAAGGCGATAGCTGCAATGGATAAAGCTAAAGCAACCAATCCAGATGATATGGGACTGTTGCAGGCCGAAGCCAATATGTACTATCAAATGGGTGAGAAAGACAAAGCCAGAGAGATTTTAGAAGAAGTTGCAGAAAAAGATCCATCAGATCCTGCTACCTTTAACAATATTGGTTTAATGTATGCCGAAATTGAGGACATACAAAAAGCCATTGATTTCTATAAAAAAGCTCTAGAAATAAACCCTGAATTTAATGAAGCGCGTATTAATATGATTGCTGCTAAATTGAGCGCAGAGAAAAAGATCATTGATGAAATGAATGGTCTTGGAATGAGCAAGAAAGATAATGAGCGTTATGATGAACTAGACGCGAAGAGAAAAGAGCTTTACAAAGAAGTTCTTCCAGATCTTGAAAAAGCCATGGAAGTAGACCCAGATAATAAAGATGTAATTCAAACTGCAATGAATCTTTATTCTAATCTTGGAAATGAAGAAAAAGTAGCTGAGTTAAAAGCAAAAATGTAGGAGACTCTTCTTAGATATAAAAAATCCCGCTGATATCAGCGGGATTTTTTTTTACCTTTTTTCAAATCAGATTTAGATGATTTTTTTAATCACTCTAAGTTTGTGGGTATGTCTTCTTAATTCAGCATTAAAAATTCCTGAATGATCTATCCTGTCTACCCTCACTTTCCCGTCTACATGAATAATATAATTATCCTTCATCATTAACCCCACATGATTGATGATTCCATCCTGATCATCAAAGAATGCCAGGTCGCCTGGTTCACTTTCTTCTATAAAACTTAATGCTTCTCCCTGTTTTGCCTGTTCTGCGGCATTCCTTTTAATTTTAAAACCATTCAGTTTATACACTGTTTGTGTAAGACCACTGCTGTCTATCCCAAATGGGCTTTTTCCTCCATGTAAATGCGGGGAATTAAGATAAAGGATTGCAGTATTTATCAGGTTTTCTTTCTTAGAAGCTGAAAGCTTTGTTTTCTCTCCTTCATACATATGCCCGAGCTCACCGGAAAAATTCAGAACAGATCCCATAGAAATAGGCATAAGCAGCCCGAGTTCATCTGTGATATACTCAATGAGGTCTGAAGAAAGCTGAAGATCATTCTCCTCAAGAGAATAATAATCAGCTTCATCGATTTTCTTATACTGCTTTTTATCAATCCAGGCCTCGAAACCATCAAATGAATTTCGAATTCTGGTCCAGTGCACACGTTCTTCAAGAATTTTAAAATGCTCTCCATATAACAATTGAGAGGTCATTTCGCTTTCATGAGACGCGGTTGCCCGTAGCGGTACAATACTTAAATGGCAAATACCGTATTGCATTAAATAAACTTCTTCAATTTTAGGAATTACGTTCTATTACCATTGCCGAAGCACCGCCACCGCCATTACATATAGCTGCGGCTCCGATTTTAGCATTATTTTGCTCTAATACATTAAGAAGTGTAATTAGAATCCTAACCCCACTACATCCTAGTGGATGACCTAAAGAAACGGCACCACCATTCACATTGGTATTTTTATCGTTTAGACCTAAAATTTTCATATTAGCCAGACCTACCACGGCGAAAGCTTCGTTGAATTCGAAGAAATCTACATCGTCCATTTTTATTCCGGCTTTATCTATAGCTTTAGGTAATGCTTTTGAGGGAGCCGTAGTAAACCATTTTGGTTCAGTAGCAGCATCGGCAAAACTTTTAATAGTTGCCAGAGGTGTTAGACCCAGTTCTTCGGCCTTTTCTCTGCTCATAAGTACCACCGCCCCGGCACCATCATTAATTGTAGATGCATTTGCAGCAGTTACTGTCCCTTCCTTGGAAAAGGCAGGACGTAGAGAAGAGATCTTATCCATTCTAACATTCTTAAACTCTTCATCTTCTTTAACAATAACAGGATCTCCTTTTCTTTGAGGTACTTCCACGGGTACTACCTCATTATCGAACTTTCCTTCTTTCCATGCATTTGCTGATCTTTCGTAAGACTGGACAGCAAATTTATCCTGTTCTTCTCTTGAGAATCCATGTTCAGAGGCACAAAGGTCTGCACAAACTCCCATTGCATTATGGTCATAAGCATCTACAAGCCCATCCTTCTGCATCCCGTCTTCCAGAGTTGCCGGTCCAAATTTCTTTCCGTTTCTCATATGAACGTAATGCGGTATCAAGCTCATATTCTCCATACCTCCGGCTACTACGATAGAGGTATCGCCGAGCATTATAGATTGCGCTCCCTGCATTACTGCTTTCATACCACTGGCGCACACTTTATTTACTGTAGTACATGGAACACTGTCAGGAATTCCAGCACCAAGAGAAGCTTGCCTGGCAGGTGCTTGTCCCACACCGGCCTGTACCACATTCCCCATCAAAACTTCTTCAACCATTTCGGGTTTGAGGTTGATTTTTTCCAAGGCTCCTTTAATTGCAATAGAACCTAATTTAGTTGCGGGAATGCTTGATAAACTACCAAGAAAACTCCCAATTGGAGTTCTCGCAGCGCTTACTATTACTACTTCTTTATTCATGTTTTAAGTTTAATTAATTCAAGTGTTGCGAAGTTAGTGATTTTATAAGGAATTAAATAACCTAAGCTTATTCATGCCTATTTTTACTACATTTGAGCATTACCTGAATATTTATGAGCGATTTCGTTAATAAGCTATACAAAAATCAGGCGCTTTTTTATAAAGTTTTCCTGTTTGTGCTTACCTCAGTATTAATCGTTTACCTACTTCCCAAAGGTGGTAAATTTAAGTACGATATTCCTAAAGGAAAACCCTGGCAGTACGAAAACTTATATGCTCCCTTCGATTTTGCGATTCTTAAAACCGATGAGGAAATATCTGCGGAACGTCAGGAAATAACGCGATCTCATATCCCTTATTATAATTTTAACACCGAGAAACCAGAGAGAGTAGAGAAAGATGCTTTACAGGAAGTTCAAAACGTTTTTCCTGATAGCACCTTAAGGGTATATGGTACGATTGTAAACGATTTTGTATCGCAAACGGTGAACAGGATTTATGAATTTGGCTTGCTGCAGGAAAGTGAACGCCTTGGTCCAGATCAACTGGTCTATTTATTAAAGGGGAATGAAGCTTCCGAGATTGCTTATCAGCGAATTCTGAAACAGGGAGAAATAAGAAGTTTTTTAAGCGATGAAATTTCAAATTCAGGTTTTTCGTCATTTAAAACCGAATTGCTTGAGGTCTTTTTCAATTCGGTGGAGCCAAATGTCACTTATAATAATGAGCTTACCCAGAAGGAGCTGCAGAGTAAACTAAATAATATATCCTACACGCGAGGTATTATTGAGCAGGGAAGCAGAATCATTGCAAAAGGAGAAGTTGTTGAAGGTAACAAGTACAATATTCTACGGTCTCTTAAGGCCGAGTATGAATCCCAGGTTTGGAGCAAGTCTAATTATAACTGGATTATAGTAGGGTATAGTGGACTGGTTGCCCTGGCGTTACTCATGTTGTTATTATTTATTCGCAAATACCGGATTGCCATTTTTGAGAATAATGTAAAGGTGACCTTCATCTTTTTTAATATTATTTTCATGGTTATGCTAACTACATTAGTGGTTAAGTTCAATATAGATTATGTATATGTAGTACCCTTATGTATCCTGCCTCTTACCTTAAAAGCTTTTTTTGATGCCCGGCTGGGTCTGTTCACCCACGTGATTACTGTGCTGCTTTTAGGATTTATTGTGCCTAACAGCTATGAGTATATGTTCCTGCAGATCATCGCCGGGATTGTCACTATACTAACCGTGAGTGAACTGTATAAAAGGGCCAACCTGTTTATTTCTGTAGGGCAGATCACATTGGTATATATCATCGCTTACTTCGCCTTTACCGTAATACAGGAAGGAAACATAGATGATATGAAACCTGAGGTTTTTCTCACATTTTTACTTGGAGGCCTGGCCACCCTTTTCGTACAACCGCTTATTTATGTTTATGAAAAGATCTTCGGTATGGTTAGCGATATGTCTTTACTGGAATTATCTGATACCAATTCTAAGCTTTTGAAGGAATTAGCCGAAAAGGCTCCCGGTACTTTTCACCATAGTCTTAATGTAGCGAATCTGGCTGAAGCAGCTGCAAATGAGATCAATGCCAATGTTATGCTTGCCAGGGTAGGTGCTTTGTATCATGACATAGGGAAGATGCAAAATCCCACCTATTTTACTGAAAATCAAACCACATCGGTAAATTCTCATGATGAATTATCG
>JAHELO010000032.1 GCA_024644145.1 Christiangramia sp. | reverse complement strand
CCCGGGATGAGAGGATGCAAAACTTGCATGCCCCTTAGGGTGCCAGTCCTGGGTGGCGATTACCAGCTCAAAACTTTTTTGCAGGTCGTTAATAAGTGATACAATCTCATTCCCCCCGGGTACCGCAAGTGCACCACCGGGCATAAAATCGTTTTGTACATCTATAATTATAAGCGCATTCATTATATTTTACGTTTTGAGGCATTTATAAGCTTCTCCCTTTCATTCCTTAATAACTCACTAATGCCGATTTTATAAATATGTGGATTGTTAAATCGTTTATATTCAATAGGTAATTCAGCAAGTCTTTTTGCACTATATCCTGCAATTTCAGTTAGACTCCTTTTATCTATAAGCATTTCGCCGTTTTCCATGACTTTTTGAAGAAGTGGTTCCTGCTGAAATTTCTTCAGGTTCATAGATTTATAGGGCTCAAATGGGTGATGCATTTCTTCAACGCCAGATTCCGAAGAAAGACCAATGGCATCTGCTCCAATACAATTCCCGTTATCATCTTTCATCCTGAAGACCTGCTTTTTATGCGGAAGCGTTATTTTAATTATACTTTCTGAAATTTTAATTCTGGGTTTCCCATTAGAGCTGGCTAATTTATATACTCCATCCAGAGCCCCATCTGGATCACCAGTTACCAGATTGGTGCCAACCCCGAATATATCGATGGGAGCACCCTGCTCCAGCAAACTTTTAATAACATATTCGTCTAACTGATTTGAGGCCGCGATTTTTACATAATTAAGCCCGGCATCATCCAAAAGTTTCCGACTCTGTTTTGCGAAATACGAAAGATCACCACTATCCAACCGAATGGCTAACAGCTTCTTTCCTGCAGCTTCCATCTCTTTAGCCACCTTAATAGCGTTAGGCACGCCGCTTTTTAAAGTGTTATAGGTGTCTACCAGTAAAACACAATCTTCGGGCCTGCCTTGTGCAAAATCCCGGAATGCCTCCAGCTCATCATCATAACTTTGAACAAAGGAATGAGCCATAGTACCAGACACAGGTATATCATATTGTTTCCCTGCCAGCACATTGCTCGTACCATTAACCCCCCCTACAACTGCCGCGCGAGATGCAAAATACCCCCCGGTGGCCTGAGCCCGGCGAAGACCAAAATCCAGCAAACCTGCATTTCCAGCTACCAATCTCATTCTACTTGCCTTGGTAGCTATTAATGTCTGAAAATTCAGAAGGTTAAGTAGAATGGTCTCAATTAGTTGAGCTTCGATGATACTGGCTTCCACCTGAAGGATTGGTCTTGTTGGAAAGACTACATCACCTTCCTGTACCGAATAAATAGTACCCCGGAATTTGAAGTTTTTCAGGTATTTTAAAAAATCATCTTCGAATCCCTGTTTTTTCAAGAAATCGAGATCATCGTCAGAAAACCTCAGCCTGCTTATAATTTCCAAAAGTTCTTCCAGGCCAGAAAAGATTGCATAACCACCCTGGAATGGGAGTTTTCTGAAATAATAATCGAATATCGCCTTATGGTTAGAATGACCCATTTTAAAGTACACCTGAGCCATTGATAATTGATACTGGTCTGTATAAGTAGCTGAAAAATTAATCATAGAGTCTTTTATTGGTTATTCAGTAGCCAGCTCTTTAAGTATTGATTCATAAAGATGAAAGTCCTCTTCACTGAATATCACAAATCTAATTTTTTTGACATGTTCGAGTTCAGGCAGAATTGCCGGAACCGCTTTAAAAACAACATCTATTGCCAGATGTGCGGGATACCCGAAGATTCCCGTAGAAATAGCAGGAAAACCGATGGAAGTTAGTGATCGTTTTTCAGCCAGAGCGATACTATTGGTATAACAGGACGACAGAAGTTTATCTTCAGGTTTATCTCTGCCATAAACCGGGCCCAGACAGTGTATTACAAACTTATTAGGCAACCCATACCCCTTTGTGATCACAGCCTCCCCAGGCGCAATAGGAGCAAGTGGTCTGCATTCGGCGTATAGATTGGGACCGGCTTTGCTATGAATAGCACCTGCCACCCCTCCGCCGGGAGCGAGTTGGGCATTCGCAGCATTTACTACGACATCCAGGTCTGGCTGATCTGCAATATTTCCTTTTTTAATTTCAATTTCTATATTATTGATCTTTCTTTTCATAGAGAGAGAAAATTAAGAAATTATTGAATTTAATCGGCCATTAACTCATCATAAATAAAAAGCCGCTTCATCATAAAGCGGCTTTTAGCATTGTATTTCGAATAGAACCTATACTTTCTTATAACTGGAATTATACTCCTCCATCAGGTTCATTATAGCGTGCATTAATTCTTTGGTTTCCAGCAACAAATTAAAATATAAAGTAGTGTTCTTAGGACTTGATTCTTCAGTCCTTGTTCTGGCTACCTGCTTTTCTATTTTATCATTGATACTTTGCAATACCTGCGGCTTGGTAGCAACGATTTCACTTATATCCACAAAATTCTTATCTCTGAAGATCTTATCTATACGACCCAGAAGTACACTTAGCGTATCATCCATCTCTTTAAGATCTGAAATTTGATTATATCTAAGAGGTTTGTGGTTATTATTTACGTGCTTATAACTCTTTTTAGAAATATATTCCAGAGACTGGGCGATATCTGTTAGATAACCCAGAATTGTAATATAAAAACTACTTCCCCTAACACTCGTCTCATCCAGACGTTTGATGAAAAAGAAAATATGGTCGCGCAGCTCCTCTATTTCAGCTTCAAGCTTGTCTACGCCCTTCTTACTTTTCTTTAATTTCTTCTTGTCCTGTTTAGACAGACCCGTTAATACATCTGAAAATATCTTGTTAGATCGTGATACCACGTTAGAAATATTATCAGCACTTTCAGCAATTATACCCTGTACGGTATTGCTTTCAGACTTTCTAAGTCCCGAAGAATCAGTTTTTGCCAGTGCCTTATTCTTATGCGACACATAATTTCTTACAAGCAATCCTATTGCAACGATTAACAGAACCGCAATGGCCGGCCCCTTCCCCAAATAGATAATATAGGTAAGTATCCCCGCAGCGGTAAATGCGCTAAAGGCTGTAAAGAACCATCCTCCAATAACATTTAATACCCCGGCAACTCTGTAGACCGCACTCTCTCTTCCCCAGGCTTTATCTGCGAGTGAAGTTCCCATCGCAACCATAAATGTAACATAAGTGGTAGATAACGGCAGCTTATAAGAAGTGGCTATTGAAATAAGCACCCCTGCAACGGTCAGGTTTATTGAAGCCCTTATCATGTCAAAGGCCGGTTGCTCCTCACGTTTATCACCTACCAGGATCTCATCTGGTTTGGCAAAACTTTTACTTATTTTACGTTTTGTGCCAATTGGAAGAAGCTGCTTTATAAGGTGTGAAAGTTTGGTACTTCCGGCTACTACCGCCCTGGACAGCATATTCGGATCAAATTTTTCCGTACCATGCCCCTGTCTGGACAATCCAATCTCGGTCTCTGCGACACTTTTAGCCTTTTTAGAGAACCACAGAGTTAGTACCATGATCCCACCAGAGATAAATAGCAATATTGGCTCTGCCGGCACCTTGGTTCTTAGAACTTCCATAGAAAAAGTGGAAGCCGCCTGTCCCGATGCAGCCCAGGCTTCGTAAGAATGGTAAGCTGCCATTGGCACACCAATAAAGTTCACCAGGTCATTACCAGAGAAAGCAAGCGCCAATCCAAAAGTACCTATCGCGATAACAATTATTAAAATGCTTCGCTTGAAGATCTTCATATACAACCAGGAAAACAAGGTCCAGAATACAAAACTCACTCCCACAACCAGAATCCACTGGCTGGCCAGGATGTCTTTAAAACTATCGTAGTAAGGAGTCCCTTTTAAACCTTTAAAGAAGATAAAATATCCGATCGCAGTTAAACAAAATCCGCCGAAAAGCGCTCCAAAATTTCTGATCTTATTCTGGTATTCGAAGGAAAATACAAGCCTGGAAAGCCACTGTACAATAGCACCAATCGTAAAGGCAATAACTACAGAGAGGAATATTCCTGATATAATTTCGGTCGCCTTTTCTGTATTAATATATTGAGCCAGATTGGCAAATGTTTCGGTATCTGAGGCAGTAATTTTAATAAGCGCCATCACAACCGCCGCACCCAAAAGTTCGAAAACGATAGATACCGTGGTAGATGTTGGCATCCCGAGCGTATTGAAGAAGTCGAGAAGAAGAATATCTGTAATCATAACGGCCATGAAAATGATCATGATCTCATCAAAATAGAACTGGCCGGGCATGAAAATGCCCTTTCTGGCAACCTCCATCATCCCGCTGGAAAATACCGCTCCAAAAAATATACCCAGGCTGGCAACGATCATAATGGTTTTAAAAGAGATCGCTTTAGACCCGATAGCCGAGTTAAGAAAGTTAACGGCATCGTTGCTTACCCCAACGACCAAATCTGCGATAGCCAATACTACCAATGCCACTAACATCAACAAGTAAATATTTTCCATTCTTTATTTGTTTAAATAAATATTCAAATAGCTATGAAACTACTTTATCCAGGTTAAATTAAATTACGGGCCAAAAATAGAATAAAATATCTATAACAGCTTAATAGGAATGAGCATAAAACAAAAAAGCCATCCGTAAAAACGAATGGCTTTGTTTGCTCCTCCTCTTGGGCTCGAACCAAGGACCCTCTGATTAACAGTCAGATGCTCTAACCAACTGAGCTAAGGAGGACTGTTTTGCTTTGTAAGCGGTTGCAAATATAAATCAATTTTTAAATGCCGTCAAAAGATTTTTTCGATTTTTTTTCAGGGAATTTTCTGATTAAAATGAATCTATCGGGCAGTCAATATTTTAGGAGAAATTACCTACGTAATTTTTCATACAACAAATATTAAAATGACCTCAAAATAAAAAAAGCAACACCGTAGTGCTGCTTTTTTTAATGTTAAACTAAGTTATATATTAATTAAATAACCAGCGATAGATATCATTTCCGTTGGCATAAAGAACAAGGGCAATAAGAAGGAAAAACCCAACCATTTGCGCGATCTCCATAAACTTATCATTAGGCTTACGGCCAGTGACCATCTCGTAAAGAAGGAACATCACATGACCTCCATCTAAAGCAGGAATTGGCAGAATGTTCATAAATGCAAGGATGATAGATAACAATGCTGTTGTATGCCAGAATCCGGCCCAGTTCCATGTATCTGGAAACAATCCTCCAATAGCTCCAAAACCACCCAGCTGAGAAGCTCCCTTTTTGGTAAACACATATTTAAACTGATACACATAATCACGCAGGGTCCAGTAACCGTAATCAAATCCTTTGCTTATACTTTGCAGAAATCCATATTCCTTTCTCTGAATATCAAAATCATATGTTTTAATAAAGCCTAGCTTCCCTTCATCATCTGGAGTAATAGTGGTAGACTTAATTTCACCATCTCTTTCATAAACCAGTTCTACTTCCTTGTTTTTATTTTCTGCTGAAACCGGTGCAAGTTCATGCCAGTATCCTATTTCAGTATTATTAAGAGAAATAAGCTTATCCCCTTTCCTAAGCCCGGCCTTTTCTGCAGCCAGTCCCGGTGGAACTGAATCCAGTACCGGCGCCATGATTGGTACAAAAGGTTGCATAATTCCCTGCTCGAACATTTTTACGCCAATTTCTTCCGGAACAGAGATAGTTTCTTCTTCACCATTTTCATGTAGCACCGTAATATTTTCCACATCTCTCATGAAAAGATGCTTGTTAATATCCAGGCTGTTTTCAAAATCCTTTCCGTTTACCGCAAGAATCCGGTCTCCATCCTCAAACCCATATTCTTTAAAAGTATCGGCTACCGCAAAACCCTCTGGCATTTCCTCAGGCCCAACATAGGCCGTACCCCATACAAACATGATCATCATGTAGATAAGAAAACCAAGAACAAGGTTTACGGTCACCCCACCAAGCATAATGATAAGTCGTTGCCAGGCCGGTTTACTCCTGAATTCCCATTCTTTAGGAGGTAACGCCATCTGCTCCTTATCCATGCTTTCATCTATCATTCCCGCGATCTTCACGTAACCGCCAAGTGGCAACCAGCCGATTCCATATACAGTACCACCAATCTTTTTCTTGAAAAGGGCAAACTTTACATCAAAGAATAAAAAGAACTTCTCTACTCTGGTTTTAAAAAGTTTTGCCGGAATAAAGTGACCTAATTCGTGAAGAACGATCAAAAAGGACAGGCTTAATATTAATTGTATGGCTTTTACTAAAAATGGATCCATCAGGTAACTTCAATTTTAAAATCGCACAAAAGTAAGTTTTTATAAGCTCCTACAAAAGTTTAAGTTTCAAGTGATTTATCCAATCCAAAAATTTCATGAACAGAATTCCTGTAATAAATCTACAGGCCATAACTTTGCAGAAATTTAAAACCCTATGCTCAAGTTTTTTGCTCGATACAAAACCTTTGCCATAGTATTCTTCATCCTTTCGGTAATAATAATATTTGTTATCTATACTTTATTAAAGCCTGAAGAGCGACTTCCTGTTTACCAACCCGATATGGTAAATGCAGAACTGGTGGACTCCACCATGCAATACGTAAGGAAATATCATAAAATAGCAGATTTTAAACTGATTAATCAAAATGGGGATACGATAACGCAGGAATATTATAAAGACAAGATCTATATAGCCGATTTCTTTTTTACCACATGCTTAACCATCTGCCCGATTATGACAGATCATATGATTAAGATTCAGGAGAAGATCAAAAACGACGAAGAAGTTCTTTTACTATCTCATACCGTTTTCCCTGTTGCGGATAGTGTTCCGGTCTTAAAGAAGTATGCGCAGGAAACTGGAGTAATTGATAATAAATGGAACCTGGTTACCGGCAATAAAAAGGAGATCTATGATCTTGCACGAAAATCCTATCTGGCCACCAAATCTACCGGGGACGGCGGTCCATATGATATGATACATACAGAGAATTTTATCCTCGTAGATAAGAAACGGCAGATACGTGGCTTCTACGATGGCACCAACCCGGAGGCCATAAAAGACCTTATGCACGACCTTCAAGTGCTGAAGGCTGAGTATCGCCAATAATTTACCCTCTTTAACTTTTGTATTGCTCTAAATTCCATTACTTTTGCCTTGTTTAAAATCAATCTAAATAAAAAGTGAAGGTGACGGTTGCTAATTTACGGAGAGGTCAGCGGGGGATTATAAAGGAATTCTCGGCAGATATGGTACCTCTTAAGCTTCTGGAAATGGGTTGCCTTCCCGGGAACGAAGTAGAGCTTGTTCAAACCGCGCCGTTTCAGGATCCTATGTATCTCAATATTAACGGAAGCCATCTGGCCATTAGAAAAGAAACAGCTCTGCTAATAGAAATTGAATTAATAGGCTAATATGGGTAAGCAAATTAATGTTGCTTTAATAGGAAATCCCAACACCGGTAAGACTTCTGTATTTAATCAGTTAACCGGCCTTAACCAGAAGGTTGGAAATTATCCCGGGATCACGGTTGAGAAAAAAGAAGGTATTTGTAAGCTTCCCCGGGGTCTTAAGGCTCATATACTGGACCTTCCCGGCACATATAGCTTGAACGCTTCTTCTTTTGACGAGAATGTAGTAATTGAACTATTACTAAATAAAAATGATAAGGATTTTCCAGATGTTGCGGTTGTAGTTAGCGATGTGGAAAACCTGAAAAGAAATCTTCTTCTTTTCACCCAGATAAAAGATTTGGGAATTCCCACCATTCTAGCTATTAATATGGCAGACAGGATGGATCGAAAGGGTATTACCCTGGATGTGGAACTTCTGGAAGAACGCCTTAAAACCAAGATCGCACTAATAAGTGCCCGTAAACGTATGGGTATTGACTACCTGAAAGATCTAATTTTAAACCACAGACATATCTCTATAGATCCTTGTGTAAATGCATCGATCATAGATCCCGAATACTTCGGGAATCTGCGCAAAGCTTTCCCTAACCAGTCTCTTTATAAATTATGGCTGGTAATTACTCAGGATGTTAATTTTGGTAATATCAACCGGGGGGAAGTTAAAAAGAATTCAGATTTCAGCACGAAATCTATAAGTGACCTTAAACGGCTTCAGCAAAAAGAAACCATTTTAAGATATCAATTCATCAACGGGGTTCTTAAAGAAACTCTGGTGATAGATAAAAAGGCGGCTACAGATCTTAGATCAAGGCTGGACAGGATCCTCACCCATAAAGTCTGGGGTTATGTTATATTTTTTGGAATCCTTCTTTTGATATTCCAGGCAATTTACAGCTGGTCCAGCTACCCGATGGATATGATAGATGCTGCATTCGCATCCCTGAGCGAATGGACAAAGGACACTTTCCCGCAGGGGGCTTTTACCAATCTTATAGCCGAAGGAATCGTACCCGGACTGGGCGGCATCGTAATTTTTATTCCCCAGATTGCTTTTCTTTTCCTGTTTATTTCCATTCTGGAAGAATCGGGATATATGAGCCGGGTGGTATTTCTAATGGACCGTATAATGCGGCGTTTCGGCCTCAGCGGTAAAAGCGTAGTGCCCCTTGTTTCGGGTACTGCCTGTGCCATCCCTGCAGTTATGGCCACAAGAAATATTGAAAACTGGAAGGAACGATTAATTACTATTCTTGTAGTGCCTTTCACGACTTGTTCAGCACGATTACCGGTTTACCTTATTATAATTGCCCTGGTGATTCCAGACAGGACCTTTGCAGGACTGAACCTGCAGGGTATCACCTTAATGATCCTTTATTTACTCGGATTTGGAATGGCGATTTTTTCAGCATGGATCCTAAACAGGATCATGAAAACAAAGAGTAAGAGCTATTTTGTCATCGAGATGCCCAACTATAAATTACCCATGATAAAAAATGTGGCGATCAATGTAGTTGAAAAGACCAAATCCTTTGTATTTGGTGCGGGTAAAATAATCCTGGCCATCTCTGTGATCCTATGGGTTTTGGCTAGTTACGGACCGGGCGATGATTTTGAAAATGCCGAACAGATCGTAACTGCTAAATATGATACAGAGAACAGCATTACAGAAAAAGAACTGGATGAAGAAATCGCTTCTTATAAATTAAAGAATTCCTATATAGGGATCATGGGAAGAGGCATTGAACCCGCTGTGGCACCATTAGGTTACGACTGGAAAATTGGGATCGCGATCATAAGTTCCTTTGCAGCCAGAGAGGTGTTTGTAGGCACCCTGGCCACCATCTATAGCGTAGGAAGCGATGAAGAGGAAACTATTAAAAATCGCATGGCAGCAGAAACGAATCCGGTTCTGGGAGGACCTTTATTCACCTTTGCCAGCGGTGTAAGTTTATTACTGTTTTATGCTTTCGCCATGCAATGCATGAGTACGCTAGCTATTGTAAAACGAGAAACGAACACCTGGAAGTGGCCGGTTCTGCAATTGGTGGTAATGAGTACCTTTGCATATGTGGTCGCTCTTATAGCCTTCCAGCTTTTGAAATAGTAAGGAATCGATCTAAATTCGACTTAGAAAACATGGAGACTTTACAGGAAATATTAGTTTTTGCCACCTTTATATTTGCTACCGGTTATCTGGTTACCAAATTCATTTGGAAACCATCATTCCCAGGCGGCAAGAAAAAGGAAGGATCTTGCGGGGTATCAAACTGCGGATGCAGTGACTAACTATTGCTCTGTTTTTTCTGAAACTGTGATCCCCAGAATATATTCGTCGGGTTCTATTTTTACTCCAACTTTTGGATAGGGTAACACACTAATCTCCCCGATACTTAAATCTTCTGAATTATAAATCTCTGCAAGAGATATATTAGATCCGGAAAGAACCTTTTCTCCTATATATTTACCGTTTTCAAAAAATTCTGCCAGTACTTTAACTTCACCGGCCCAAATACAGGTTACCCCTCTCCCTTTGGGACAGCGCGAATCTGAAATCACTTTCTTAAATCTAAGGCTTTTATTCCCGAAATAAA
>JAHELO010000031.1 GCA_024644145.1 Christiangramia sp. | reverse complement strand
AAGATTACAGATGGCCGTATAGAAATTGAGGATAACGGTTTAAAATATGACGACAAGCTATATTTCAATATTTCTGAAAATCCTGAGATCAAGGTTATAATAATAACTGCAGACGAATCTGATTACCTGGAACGAATTTTCACCCAACCAGAATTTCAACTTCTAAAGTTTCAACCAGATCAGATTGATTTTAATAAGCTGAATTCGGCAAATCTTATAGTGCTGAATGAAATAGACCAGGTTCCTTCTTCATTAAAAAACAATCTCTCTGCTGCTAAGAATAATGGAGCTTCAATAATTATTATTCCCTCAGAAGATATCCAGGGCTACACACAAATATTGAATACTTTTGGATTTCCTGCTTTTACAAAAAAAGTAACCACGGAGAGATTAATCACTAGAATCTTATTTGACCATCCACTTTTTGATAATGTCTTTGAAAAAGAGATCGAAAACTTTGAATACCCGAAGGTTCTCAATTCTTATAATCTTGGATCTGCAAATTCAATTTTGAGTTATCAGGATAACCAGGCATTCTTGGCTGAATCTAATTCGGTCTATGTGTTTACCGCAGCCCTTAATCATGAGAATTCAAATTTTCAAAATTCACCCCTGATCGTACCTGTTTTTTATCAAATAGGATTAACCGCCCTAAAGAAAAATCAACTTTTTTATTTAACAAACAGAGATGATAAAATAGATATCCCTGCGAAGTTGGGTCAGGACCAGGTTTTACATATTAAAAATACAGTTACAGATCTCATTCCACAGCAGCAACATTACGGAAACCGTACTACAATCCATACCGGAAATGTTGAACTGATCGCGGGTAATTACGAAATCACCTCAGATAAATCTGTTCTAGGTCATATTAGTTTTAACTATTCAAGAACAGAAAGTAATGAGAGGTTTCAGGATCCTACCACTTATCCAAAAGCAAAAATTTATTCCACTGTAGACGAATATTTCCAGCAGATAAATGCCGCTACTCAAATCACTTCTCTTTGGAAATGGTTTGTTATTTTTGCCTTAATATTTTTAGCAATCGAAATGCTACTTATAAAATTCTTTAAATGAAGTTACTTCTAAAATCGGTTACTATTCTCGATGTTAACTCTCCTCATCACCGTAAAACCCTTGATATTTTTATAGACCATGGTGAGATTTTGAAGATTGGTAAGGACCTTAATGAAAAAGCAGATGAAATTATAGAAGTCCCTAATTTGCATGCTTCACCAGGATGGTTTGACAGCAGTGTAAATTTTGGAGAACCTGGTTTTGAAGAAAGAGAAACAATTTCTAACGGTTTGGATACTGCTGGTAAATCTGGATTTACATCGGTAGCTTTAAATCCATATACCAATCCGGTTTTAGACCATAGTGGTAGTATTGCTGCTGTTAAAGCAAAAGCTGCAAATCATCCTGTAAGTCTTTATCCCGTAGGTGCACTTACGATGAAAAGTGAAGGAGTAGACCTGGCAGAACTACTGGACATGAAAGAAGCCGGAGCAGTTAGCTTTGGAGATTATAAGTTGCCACTTAGAAATCCCAACCTGCTAAAGATCGCTTTACAGTATGCCCAGAACTTTGATGCGCTTATCCAGAGTTACCCTCAGGAAAACAGGATTGCAGGGAAAGGAATGGTAAACGAACATGAGCAAAGTACCTCCTTAGGTTTAAAAGGAATTCCAAACCTTGCTGAAGAACTTCAAATTACCAGAGACCTATATTTGTTGGAATATACGGGAGGTAAATTACACATCCCTACAATATCTACAGAGAAATCGGTTAAACTAATAAAAGAAGCAAAGAAAAAGGGGTTAGATGTAAGTTGCAGTGTGGCGATCCATAACCTGATATTAACAGATGAAGAATTGCAGGCTTTCGATGCGAATACTAAGGTATTGCCTCCATTGAGAACTAAAAAGGATAATAAAGCATTAATAAAAGGTCTACGGGACGGCACCATAGATATGGTGACGAGCGATCATAATCCTATTGATGTAGAACATAAGAAAGTAGAATTTGACAATGCATTATATGGAAGCATAGGCCTGGAATCTGCTTTTGGCGCTTTATGCTCGATATTTGAACTGGAGGAGGTAATTAAATTTATGACAGCCGGTAAACAGCGATTCAATATTGAAGACACTTCGATAATGGAAAATTCACCGGTAGATCTAAGTCTATTCATCCCAAGTGAGACTTATTCTTTTTCTGAAAGGAATATTTTTTCCACTTCCAGGAACAGTATTTTTCTCAATAGAGAATTAAAGGGTCATGCCTTTGGCGCAATAACCCAAAATGGTTTTATTAGTATAGAATTATAATATCATGGAAACATCAAGACAGGCAAAAACCACAGCCGTGGTCGCTTACATTACCATAATAGGAACGATTATCGCTTATTTTATGAATCTGGACCCTAAAGACAGGTTCGCCAGTTTCCATATTCGGCAGGCCTTTGGGATTAACATAACATTTTACCTCATTGGGGCTTTAATGGGCTTGTTTGATCAGGGTTTTATCATAGGAGCCTTTTACGTTTTCTTTATCGTTCTATGGGGATATGGTATAATAATGGCAATAAAAGGGGAAGAACGAGAGGTACCTCTTCTGGGCCCTTTATTTCAAAAATGGTTTAGTACAATTTCATAATGACGCAAGATTTTTCACTTCAGCATATAGTAAGAGAACCCAATAAAAAATCCGGTAATTCCCCTGTATTAATAATGCTTCACGGTTATGGTAGCGATGAGAATGATCTCTTTTCGTTTGCCGGTGAACTACCAGAGGAGCTTTTTATTATTTCGGTTAAAGCCCCTTATCCCATGCAGCCTTATGGCAACGCCTGGTATGCTATACATTGGGATAATAATAACGGTAAATTCAGTGATGACTTGCAGGCGATAACCTCCAGGGAAACCATCAGAGATTTTATAGATGAAGTGATAAAGAATTATCCGGTAGATCCCGATAACATAAACCTACTTGGATTTAGCCAGGGCAGTATTCTTAGTTATGCCGTGGCACTCTCCTACCCGGAAAAAATTAAAAACGTTGTCGCCCTGAGTGGTTATATAAACCAGGGAATCCTGAAAGACGACCTGGAAAGCAAGGATTTATCAAATCTGGATTTTTATTGCTCTCACGGTAGCGTAGACCAGGTGATTCCAGTAGACTGGGCCAGAAAGACCAAACCTTATCTGGATAATCTTGGAGTAAAAAATTCCTACTCAGAATTTCCCGTGGGCCATGGAGTTGCTCCCCAGAATTTCTATGAATTAAGAGAGTGGCTGAAAGTTAGGATCTAGTTTATAGGGTAGAGGAAAGATTTCTCAGGGTAGAATTTTATCTCACCATCTTTTGCAATCTCATAGCTCATAAATAATTCCCCCCAGTAGGTACCGTCGGTAAAATCTGCAATAATCCATTTATGATTCAGAACCTTTACCTTGTTAATTCGCATAGCACCCTCCATTCCGGCCTGTGGCACTAATGGATTATCAATTTCTGCAGAGTTCTGGCTTATTATGGCATCTTCAATCTTAAAGATAATATCTTCTGTATCTATATTCCTATTTTCAAAATAAGTAATCGCATCTTCATTATTTTCCAGATTAAAATAATCTTCACCAACCGGATCTTCACTATTTTCATCGTTTACATCCACCGCATTTACCAGTTGTTTTTCCAGGCTTTCTATTCGTTCCTCTTTAGAATCCAATATTCTCTTATCATTTACATAAATAAATATGGTAAATAAAAGACTGAAGATAAAGAGGTACATTAAGATCTTATTGCTCATTTTATAAGTTGATTTTCAGGTTGTCATAAGCCAGATGTACATTTTCTGGCAGGTTCTTCTCTACTTCATCATGAAATCCCAGCATATGGCTTATATGGGTTAAATAGGCAGTTTCAGGATTTACTTGCTTTATAAATTCCAGCGCTTCTTCCAGATTAAAATGAGAGTGATGGGGTTCTACTCTTAAGGCACTTACTACTAAAACCTTAAGATCACCCAGTTTTTCGACTTCGCTGTCTTCAATAGATTTTATATCGGTTAAATATGCAAAATCTTCCATACGATATCCAAATACTTTCAACCTGTTATGTGTGAATTCAATTGGAGTAACTGTTAATCCATGGAAATTGAAAGGATTGTTTTCAATGATATTTTCCTTTACCCCTGGCGCCCCCGGATATTTATTTTCGGTGGTAAAAATATAATCAAACCTATTCTTAAGCGCCTTTAAGACTCTTTTATGTGCATAAATAGGAATATCTCCCTGCCGGAAAAAGAATGGCCTAATATCATCTAATCCCGCCGTATGGTCATTATGTTCATGGGTATAAAAAATTGCGTCCAGCTTTTTTACATTATTAGCCAGCATTTGCTGCCGAAAATCTGGACCACAGTCTATTAGAATATTATAATTGTTCCAGGATACCAGAACAGATACACGTAAGCGTTTATCCTTTGGATTGTCACTAAGGCACACCGGATGGTCGCTTCCTATGATTGGTATTCCCTGGGAGGTCCCTGTTCCTAAAAATGTTACTTCCAAAAGCTGTTATTTTTCACACAAAAGTAAATATATTTTTTTGTATGCCTACCGCTTTTAGTACTTTTGAAGTACACAAAGAAATGTTTACCTAAACGACAGAATATGCCAATTACTATAATGGGCGATAAGGAATTTGAAAATGTTCCTTCAATAAATAGTAAAGCCCTTCGTATCAATTTAAATGAAAACATCTATGGGACGTTTTCAGAAATTGGTGCAGGTCAGGAAACCGTAAGGAACTTTTTCCGGGCCGGTGGTGCTTCGGGTACCATTGCGAAAGCGATGAGTGCTTATGATAAAGACTTTAGTGACGCGATCTATGGGGTGGAAAATGACCGCCGATATGTCACTGAAGCGCGTTTAAAGAAAATGCTCGCTCATGAGACGCAGTTAATTGAAGACAGGATCTCCCGTGAAAAACATCCTAATAAATTATTTTTCACATATGCGAATACCGTTGCAACCATAGACTTTGCAAAGAAATATAAAGGCCATGGTTGGGTTGGTATAAGATATCAGGTAGAGCCGGGCGAAGATTATAATGAAATTCTCCTGCATGTTCGTTTTCACGAAAATGATGCCAGGCACCAACAGAACACCCTGGGTATTCTAGGGGTTAATCTAATCTACGGGGCTTATTATAAATATGACAATCCTAAAAAACTTCTTAGATACTTATACGATCATATAGATAAGGATCAGATAGAAATTGATACGATTAATTTTTCCGGACCAAAATTCGAAAAGGTAGATAATCGTTTAATGAGTCTTCAGCTGGTTAAGAATGGAATGACCGAGGCGGTAATGTTCGGTCCTGATGGAAACAACGTGCTACCGGCAAAGATCCTTTATAAAAAGAATATCCTGGCGCTTAGGGGTAGTTTCAGGCCTGTAACTAAGGTTAACATGGATATGTACGAAAGGTCTAAGGAACTTTTCTTTAAAGAAACCAAAGTTAATCGCGAGAATACAGAGATAATATTCGAGATCACCTTGTCAAACCTTCGGGCAGAAGGAGAGATTGACGAAAGAGATTTTATGGATCGGGCAGAATTATTATGTTCACTTGGCCAAACAGTGATGATCTCGAACTTCCAGGAATACTACAAGGTGGTAGAATATTTCTCCCGCTATTCTAAACAGAGAATGGGACTCACCATGGGTGTTCAAAACCTGGTAGATGTTTTTGATGAAAAATATTATCGTCATCTTAGTGGGGGAATTCTTGAAGCATTTGGTAAATTATTCTTTAAAGATCTGAAGGTTTACCTCTACCCTCTTAAAAATCCTGAAACTGGCGAAATCACCACCAGTGAAAATTTAAAAGTTCACCCGCGTATGAAGGAACTGTATAAGTTCTTTAAATATAATGGCCGGGTTGAGGATATAGAGAACTACAATCCAGATATTATGAATATCTACTCGAGGGAAGTTCTCAAGATGATTAATGAAGGAGAAGCAGGATGGGAAGAAATGTTGCCGGAAAGAACCACGAAAATGATCAAGGAAAAAAATCTTTTCCAATACAAAGAACAAAAACAAAAGGCTAAGACCGAAGAGGTCTAATATTATTTAATATAGCAAAAAAAAAGCTGTTCGAGAGAACAGCTTTTTTTTTGCTTAAAATATAATTTAATCCAGTCTGGTTATCTTTGCACCTATACCCTGTAATCTCGCTACAATATTTTCATAGCCACGATCAATCTGTTCAATATTATGAATGGTAGAAGTTCCTTTGGCTGATAGAGCAGCAATTAACAGAGAAATACCTGCCCTGATATCTGGTGAGGTCATGGTAGTTGCCTTCAGGTCTGAAGTAAAATCATGCCCTATCACAGTGGCCCTGTGAGGATCACAAAGAATGATCTTCGCACCCATGTCTATAAGCTTATCTACAAAGAATAGTCGGCTTTCAAACATTTTTTGATGTATTAGCACACTACCTCTGGCCTGAGTGGCGATTACCAGGATAATACTTAGCAAGTCTGGAGTAAAACCAGGCCATGGAGCATCACTAATATTCATAATAGAGCCATCAATAAAACTTTGCACCTCGTAGCCATCAGTGTGAGCCGGTATAAAAATATCATCTCCTTTTTTCTCTACCGTAATTCCCAGTTTCCTAAAGGTTGTTGGGATAACCCCAAGCATATCCCAGTTCACATTTTTTATAGTGATCTCACTTTTGGTCATTGCAGCCAAACCTATCCACGATCCAATTTCAATCATATCTGGCAAAATACGATGTTCACAACCTCCCAGTGTTTCTACGCCTTCAATCGTGAGTAAGTTAGAACCAACTCCGCTGATTTTAGCACCCATAGAATTAAGCATCTTGCAAAGTTGCTGTAAATATGGTTCACAGGCAGCATTGTATATAGTAGTTGTACCTTTTGCAAGGACTGCAGCCATTACAATATTTGCAGTACCGGTAACTGAGGCCTCTTCCAGAAGCATATAATCGCCCTGCAAACCATTGGGAGCCTCAACACCATAAAACCTTTCTTCTTTATTATATCTAAAATCGGCTCCCAGCTTCATGAAACCCTCAAAATGGGTGTCCAATCTTCTTCTACCAATTTTATCACCACCAGGTTTCGGAATAAAACCTTTTCCAAATCGTCCCAGCATAGGTCCCACAATCATAATAGAACCTCTAAGGCCTCCCCCATCGATCTTAAACTGCTCGGTGTTGAGATAATCCATATCAAGATCATCACTTTCAAAAGTATAACTGCCCTTTCCGGTTTTCTCTATTTTAACTCCGAGATTACCTAAAAGCTTGATTAGTTTATTTACATCAACAATATCCGGTATGTTATGGATAGTTACCTTTTCCTCAGTTAATAATACCGCACATAAGATTTGCAGTGCCTCGTTTTTTGCTCCCTGGGGCTGTATCTCCCCGCTCAAACGATGACCGCCTTCAATTTGAAAAGTTCCCATTAAAATGTATTGAGTTTAGTGGCGTTTGCGACCCCCTTTACGGCTGGTCTTTTTGGTGTTCTTGGAATATTTTTTCTTGCTGGTTCCTCCGCGAATTAGATCTGAAGTTTGCGTGAGATCTTCGTCTATATTCTTCGGACTTATTTTTCCATTACTAAGTTCCTTGAGATGGGTAAAAATCACTTCATCATCTACAGAATCCCTGTTCCAGTTAAGGTAAGATTTTTTCATATGATTGGCGATAGTAAGTACCAGGGCCTCTTTAAAGTCACCTTCTTCATAATCTTTGGCAACATCTATCATCCTTTTGATATTATTCCCATAAAATCTATACTTCGGGTTATTTTCAGGATATTGAAGCATATCGGGTCTTTCTGCCAGCATTTCTCTGGTTGGCTTAGGAAAAGGTGATTCCACATTAAGTTTAAAATCACTAATTATGAATAACTGATCCCATAATTTATGTTGAAAATCTGGTACATCGCGAAGATGTGGATTCATATTTCCCATCACTGCGATAATAGAATTCGCAACTTTATTACGTTCTTCATCATCTTCAATACTAACGGCATGTTCTACCATTTTTTGAAGATGTCTCCCATATTCTGGAATAATCAGTTTGCTCCTCTCAGAGTTATATTCTAATGCGTTTGTCAAAATTGAAGTTTAATTAGGTAATTAATGAAGTTATACTCCTGCCTGCAAAATACTAAATAATACAATAGAACCGCAAGAAAAAGGACGCTTTTATAATCGACTTACAGGGATATCACTCCTTCTACTTTTTCAGCTACCTCTTTATATTTCTCTATTACAGCATCCGGATTCTTCATACGAACGTTAATAGACACACTGGTATATTTCCCTTTCTTGGATTGCTTTTTTTCTATTACCGCGCCCATATTGTTAAAGATGTTCTCCACCTGCCCTATCTGGTCTCCTTTGGTAGGAACAATGAATTTATATAGATATTCAGAGGGCCACATGGCCGTATCATGAAGTTGCTTTTTTAATTTTGCGTAAAATTCTTCAGGATTCTTGGATTCGCTCATAATTTTTCTCCTTCGTTTAGTTGCAAAGATACAAGTAATGATAGCATTTTTATAATCAAATTCAATTGTCGAAATTTGCAGCGTGAAAAATAAAAAAATTGTAATAACCGGTGGCCCGGGAACCGGAAAATCGTCCATAATCCATAAACTGGAAGAGAACGGAGAAAAATGTCTTCATGAAATATCCCGGCAGGTAACTCTGGAGGCTCAGAAACAGGGAATCGATCAGCTATTTCTGGAAAAACCACTTCTATTTAGTGAAAAATTGCTGGAAGGCAGACTAGACCAATATCTCGAAGCTGAGAGATATCAGTCTCACCATATTTTTTTAGATCGGGGTTTGCCAGATGTTGTAGCATATATGGATTATTTTGACACCAATTATCCTGAGGTTTTTAATACAACCTGCGAACGGCACAGGTACGAACAGATATTTATACTGCCGCCATGGAAGGAAATTTACACCAGTGACAACGAGCGCTATGAGAGCTATACAGAATCCTTAAAAATTTCGTCTTATCTTTATTCTACTTACAGGCGGTATGGTTACGATCCTATTGAGGTTCCCAAACTAAGTGTGGAAGACCGTACTTCCTTTATTCTGGATAAGATCTAAAAGAATTTGCAGGAGGAAGCTTTAAAAATATTAGAAAAATACTGGGGCTTCCGGCAGTTCAGGCCGCAACAGCTAGAAGTTATAGATTCTATTCTGAAAAGAAAGGATTCACTTACCCTTTTCCCAACCGGTGGAGGTAAATCTATATGTTTCCAGGTTCCAGCTCTTATTAACGAAGGTATCTGCATCGTTGTATCACCCCTGGTTTCTCTTATGGAAGACCAGGTGAATGCCCTGAAGAAAAAGAATATCAAAGCCATGGCGATCACCGGGGGTATCTCCTACCAGGACCTGGACCGTAACCTAGATAACTGTATTTTCGGGAATTTTAAATTCCTGTATCTATCGCCAGAGCGCCTAAGGCAGGATCTGGTAAGAGAACGACTCAAACAGATGAATATAAACCTCATTGCGATAGATGAAGCTCATTGTATTTCGCAGTGGGGTCATGACTTCAGGCCGGCCTATCGTAATATTTCAGAACTGAGGGAATTACTTCCCGGCACCTGCATGGCAGCATTCACAGCGACGGCAACTAAAGAGGTGGTAAAGGATATTTGTGAACAGCTGCAACTGGAAAGTCCCGAGATACATCAAAAATCCTTCGCCAGAAGTAATTTGCAATATGAAGTTTTAAAGACTGAAGATAAATACTTCCGCTTAACCCAGATACTTAAAGATGATTCCGCAATAATCTATGTACGCAGCCGGAATGCAACTCAGGAGATATCCCGGTTCTTAAACAAGCATGGAATTACAGCAGCGGCATATCATGGAGGATTAAAGAAAGAAGACAAATCTGAAAGATTTGAGCAATGGCTCACAAATAAGACCAGTGTGATGGTCGCTACAACTGCCTTTGGGATGGGTATAGACA
>JAHELO010000361.1 GCA_024644145.1 Christiangramia sp. | reverse complement strand
CATATTCGCCGCGGGTATCACTTTATTCATCTTTACATTCCTGCTTAATACATTAAGCTACAGGATCCGTAAAAAATTCCGTGACAAGTATGAATAATATCAGAAAAAACAGATTAAAAGACCAGATCTTTAAATACTGGGGGATTGCTTGTACCCTTCTAGGACTGGTATTACTGGCTATATTCATAGGTAATATTCTGGTTGACGGAATTATGAGAATAGACTGGGAGTTTATTACAAACCTGCCTTCCCGTAAAGCTGAACGTTCAGGGATATACACCGCCTTGATGGGTAGTATCTGGGTATTGGTTTTAACCACTATCATTGCTTTACCTGTAGGGATCGCTGCGGCAATTTATCTGGAAGAATACTCCAAAAAGAATAAATTATCTACCATCCTGGAAGTAAATATTTCCAACCTTGCCGGTGTGCCATCTGTAATTTATGGATTATTAGGTTTAGAGGTATTTGTGAGAATAATGGAAATGGGTGCCAGCGTATTAGCTGGTAGTTTTACCCTAGCTTTATTAATCCTTCCAATCGTGATCGTTTCTACCCGGGAGGCCCTTAAAGCGGTACCTAAATCTGTTAGAGACGCTTCCTTTGCGATGGGTGCATCCAAATGGCAAACGGTATATCACCAGTTATTACCAGCAAGTTTTGGAGGGATCTTAACAGGGATAATCCTGGCTCTGTCCAGAGCGGTAGGAGAAACTGCCCCACTTATTGTAATTGGTGCTTTGGCATATGTACCATTTGCCCCCTCCTCTACTATGGACGAATTCTCTGTATTACCAATACAGATATTTAATTGGATCACCAGGCCTCAGCACGGATTCGTAGAAAATGCCGCCGCTGCCATCATTATATTATTGTTGATTACATTTGTTATGAATGGTATAGCCGTTTACTTCAGAAATAAATGGCAGAAAAAATTTAAATAACCCAAGTGTTGTAGAATGATCAAGAAGAAGAAAAAAAAGAAGGAAGATATCATAGATAGCAACCTTCAGAGAACATATAAGTTAGAAGCGAAAGATGTAAAAGTTTGGTATGGAGATTTCATGGCTATTAAAGGAGTCAATATGAAAATCAAAGCCAACAAGGTCACTGCTTTTATAGGCCCATCTGGTTGCGGTAAATCCACTTTCCTGAGATTGTTCAATAGAATGAACGATTATGTTGATGATTTCAGGATGGAAGGAGAGATAAAGATAGACAACGAAAACATTTATGATAAAGACATAAATGTTGAGTTATTGAGAAAACAGGTGGGTATGGTATTTCAAAAACCAAACCCTTTCCCAAAGTCTATTTTCGAGAATGTTGCCTATGGCCTTAAAATCCAGGGTCTAAAAGACAAAGCATTTTTACAGGAAAGGGTTGAAGACTCTTTAAAACAGGTTGGACTATGGAATGAGGTTAAGGACGATCTTAATAAATCGGCGTTAGCGCTTTCAGGTGGTCAGCAACAAAGACTTTGTATCGCCAGGACTCTTGCTGTGGAGCCTTCTATTATTTTAATGGATGAGCCCACCTCTGCCCTGGACCCTATTTCTACAGCAAAGATCGAAGATCTTATCTATCAGCTTAAAGAAAAATACACTATTGTAATAGTGACACACAACATGCAGCAGGCCAGTAGAATTAGCGATAGCACAGCATTTTTCTATATGGGAGACCTTATTGAGTACGACAAAACAAATAAAATTTTCACCGTTCCCGAAAAACAGCAGACTGAGAATTACATCACAGGACGCTTCGGATAAATCTTAACTTATGATAAATTTAGATGAACACAGGGATCTTCTCAAGCAATATGGTCTGGAAATGTTTGACCTCTGTAGAAAACAATTAAAAAAGTCCAGAGAAGCATTCATTAGCCATGACCACGATCTTGCTGAGGATGTTTTACATTCAGAGAACAGGGTAAACAGCCTTGATCTTAAGATAGACAGGGACTGCGAGCGGTTTATCGCCCTGCATAATCCGGTGGCCGTAGACCTTCGTTTTGTACTGGCTTTACGTAAGATTAATTTTGACCTGGAACGAGTGGGAGACCACGCCTATGGTATTGCAAAGTATATCGTGGAAGTAGATACTCCTGTAGACCAGAAATTACTTGATCAATTGCGTTTTGAAGAGATGTATGAATCTGCGCTCTCAATGCTGGACGATATACAGATAGCTTTTAGAGATGAAGATGCTCAAAAAGCACGTAAAGTATTTAAAAAGGATAAACTTCTTAATAAGATCAATCTTAATTCTTTTGATGTAATCTCTGAAGAAGTGAAAAAGGATCCTACAAAAATAGATCAGTACTTATTACTATTTTCAGCCATTAAGAAGATTGAACGTGTTGGTGACCTTATTACTAATATTGCTGAAGAGATCATTTTCTATATGGAAGCTGAAGTCTTGAAGCATAGTAAAAAGAAAGGCGCAAGAAAATCCAAATAAGTCTTTAATTTTTTAGACATAAAAAAACCCCGCAATTGCGGGGTTTTCTATTACTTATATGAAGCTGTTATTTCACTTCTTCGAAATCTACATCTTCTACATCATCTCCA
>JAHELO010000030.1 GCA_024644145.1 Christiangramia sp. | reverse complement strand
ATGGCACCTTGCTGAAGAGCTTAAATTGAAAGATGAAAAAACCAAAAGGATAGTTTTTCATGAGATCACAAAATCTGCAATTCTTCGTGCTATAGATAATCCAAGGGGAATAGACTATAACCTGGTAAATGCCCAACAGGCCAGAAGGGTCCTGGACAGGCTGGTAGGTTATGAGCTTTCACCGGTCTTATGGAGAAAAGTTAAGGGAGGGCTGTCTGCTGGCCGTGTTCAATCGGTTGCAGTAAGACTTATAGTGGAGAGAGAACGGGAAATTCAGGATTTTACGCCTCAGGCTTCTTTCAGGATCGATGCCGAATTCTCAACAGAAGACGGGAAGTCATTTAAAGCCAAGCTCCCTAAAAATTTTGATACTAAAGAAGAAGCTGAAAAGTTTCTCAAAGAGAATATAGGTGCGAATTTTAAGGTAGCCGATCTTACAACCAAGCCGGCAAAAAAGAATCCTGCACCACCATTTACAACTTCCACCTTGCAACAGGAAGCTGCGAGAAAGCTTTATTTCTCGGTAAGTAAGACCATGACCATGGCTCAAAGATTATATGAAGCTGGGCATATTACTTATATGAGAACAGATAGTGTGAACCTTTCTGAGGATGCAAGAAAAGGAGCTAAGGAGGAAATCCTGAAAGCATATGGCGATAAATATGCGAAAGCGCGCCAATTCAAAGGGAAATCTAAAGGAGCACAGGAGGCACACGAAGCTATTCGTCCTACAAATTTTGCTAAGCATACTATTTCAGGAGATCGGGATCAGCAGCGTTTGTATGAACTAATCTGGAAAAGAGCTATCGCTTCCCAGATGAGTGAAGCCCAGCTAGAGAGAACCAATGTGAAGATCGAGGCAGATAAACATGATAGTCATTTTACTGCTAACGGAGAGGTTTTAAAATTTGATGGTTTTCTTAAGGTTTATCTGGAAGGTAGTGATGAGGAAGATGAGGAGCAAAATGGAATGCTTCCGGCTTTAAAAGTAAGCCAGCCTTTAAATAACGACTATATAACAGCTACCGAAAGATTTACCAGACCACCATATAGATATACTGAGGCTTCCCTTGTTAAGAAACTGGAAGAACTTGGCATTGGGCGACCGTCTACTTATGCGCCTACAATTTCTACTATTCAAAGCAGAAATTATATAGAAAAGGGTTCTGTAGATGGAACTGAAAGAGATTATGTTCAGTTTCAACTTAAAAATGACAAGGTTTCTGAGAAATCGTTAACCGAAACCGTTGGTAGTGATAAAGGTAAGTTAGTGCCTACTGCTACCGGTATGGTTGTGAACGACTTTTTGGTGAATCACTTTTCGAATATTCTGGACTATAATTTCACTGCGAAGGTGGAGGAAAGCTTCGATAATATCGCGGAAGGGAATGAGGAGTGGAAAGCGATGATGAAAGATTTTTACAAAGATTTTCACCCGCATGTTCAGGATGTAGCGAAAAATGCCGAGAGGGAAGTTGGAGAACGAATTCTTGGAGAAGATCCGGAAACTGGCAAGCCGGTGAGTGTGAGATTAGGGAAATTTGGGCCTATGGTGCAAATTGGAAGTGTTGAAGATGATGAAAAGCCAAGATTTGCCAGTTTGAGCCCAGACCAGAATATGGAATCTCTTACTTATGAAGAGGCTATGGATCTTTTTCAGCTGCCTAAAAAACTGGGTGAATATAAAGGAGAAGATGTAGAGGTGAATAATGGAAGATACGGTCCCTATGTAAGATTCGGTAAAACATTCGTTTCCCTGGAAAAAGGAGAAGATCCGCTTAGTGTGGAATTTGACCGCGCAATGGAGCTTATTAAGGAGAAGGAAAAAGCAGATGCTCCTATATATACCTATAAAGAGATGCCGGTGCAAAAAGGCGTTGGTAGATTTGGCCCTTATTTGAAATGGAATAATATGTTCATTAACGTGAACAAGAAATACGATTTTGATAATCTGTCTGAATCTGATATTGAAGAGCTTATCGAAGATAAGCTTAGAAAAGAGCGTGAAAAGCTGATCCATCACTGGGAAGAAGAGGGAATTAGAGTAGAAAAAGCAAGATGGGGAAGATTTAATGTAATAAAAGGAAAAACAAAAGTAGAATTACCTAAGACAACCAAAGCCGAGGAGCTGACCCTGGACGAGGTAAAAGATATCCTGGAAAAGAATACCAAAAAGAAGAAAACGACCAGGAAGAAAAGTGCCAAAAAGAAAACTACGAAAAAGAAATAATATATGGAATTCGATTTTCTTAGTCCGGTAAATGAAGACTTACTGGATGAGATCAGGAATTTAAATCCCCAATCCATAGGTGCTAACCTTCGTCTGCATACACAAAAATCGGGTGTGCCCGATATTGAGGGGATTCAAGTGGCGATCTTCGGGGTAAAGGAAAACCGAAGGGCTATAGAGCCAGGTGATACACCTGATTTTTATCACTTGAGGCGCAAGTTTTACGGATTGTATCCCGGGAACTGGAGAGTTAAACTGGCTGATCTTGGAGATATTGAAGCGGGAGCAACCGTAGAAGATACTTATTTTGCTGTGCAACATCTGGTTGAGAATCTGGTAAAACAGGATGTCATTCCAGTGATATTAGGTGGGAGTCAGGACCTTATCTATGCTCAGTATCGGGCTTATGATAATCTGGATCAAATGGTCAATCTGGTGAATATAGATAGCAGATTTGATCTGGGAGATGCAGAAAAACAGATTTCGAACCAATCTTATGTAGGAAAAATCGTAGTTGATCAACCTTATAATTTATTTAATTATTCGGCAGTTGGCTATCAAACTTATTTTAATTCCCAGGAAGAGATTGAGTTGATGGAGCGTTTGTTTTTTGAGGCATATAGATTGGGAGAGGTGACTTCAGATATTTCTCTTATGGAGCCGATCTTCAGAAGTGCGAACCTTGTGGGACTGGATCTGGGGGCCATAGATTCGGCATCTATGAATGCAGCCAACTTTCAATCGCCTAATGGCTTTAACGGGCGGGAGATTTGTGCGCTTTCAAGATATGCCGGGATTAGTGATAAAGTGTCATCCTTTGGAGTATATGAATATCAAAATTCGTTGGGGGATCTCGCTAATATGCTGGTGGCCCAGATTATATGGTATTTTATAGAAGGTGTGAATTATCGTACGAACGAGAATACTATTTCTGCGAAAAAGGAGTTTATTAAATATCAGGTACCTATCGATGATGAGGTGCTGGTATTTTTTAAAAGCCCTGTGAGTGGGCGATGGTGGATAGAAATTCCATTTTTGTCGAATGTAAATACTAAATTAAAAAGGCATACGTTATTACCTTGCAGCGAAGACGATTATCTCGAAGCCTGCAATCAGGTAATTCCGGAACGCTGGTATAAAGCCAAAAGAAAAAACGAAGTCTAAAATTATATTCAGACATTATTCTGATTTACTGTATTTTTATCTGAAATATTGTTTTTTAAAAAATAATTAGATAGGTTTACTGCCGTAAATTAAAATGTCTTAACCTAAGATAATTATGAAGAAGTATATTTCGCTCATTGCTGTTCTGGCCTTGCTTTCTAGCTGTGGTGGTGGCGATCGTGGACAGCTTGTAGGTGCGGAGGGGAAGAAGTGGAATCCGGAAAAACCTTATGGTATGACATTAATTCCTGGAGGGGCATTCATCATGGGTAAATCTGATGATGATATTGCCGGCCAGAAGAATGCACCGCCCAAAACGGTTACCGTGCGCTCGTTTTATATGGACGAAACAGAGATCACAAATGCAGAGTACAGGCAATTTGTGAATTACGTAAAAGATTCTATTGTAAGGGTTAATCTTGCTATTATGGCCGAACTGCAGGGTGCAGTACCAGGGGATGACGGGATTGGTGAGTTCGCTTTTGCCGATGCAGACCCTGAAAACCTTACGCCTTACCAGGAGTATATGCTTAATACCTATGGTCAGGGTGGTCCAACAGACGATTATGAGAACCGAAAGCTTAACAAGGACGTAGAAATATACTGGGATACAAATGATTATCCGGATGTTTATTATGCCGAGGTAATGGATTCTATGTACATTCCGTTAGATGAGGTCTATAACGGCCAGCGTACCATAGATGTGAAGAAGCTGAAATTCAAATATTCATACATGGATATTCAGTCTGCTGCGAAGCAAAGCGGTAAGCGAAGTAATTTTATTAAAAAGGAAGAAGTCGCGATTTATCCGGATACTACGGTTTGGATCAAGGACTTCAATTATTCATATAACGAACCAATGCACAATGACTATTTCTGGCATAGTGCATTTGACGATTATCCGGTAGTGGGCGTTTCCTGGAAACAGGCTAGAGCGTTTACTCAGTGGAGAACTAAATATCATAATGATTTCCGTCGGGAAAAAGGAGATGCAAATGTTCCTTCCTACAGGTTGCCAACCGAAGGGGAATGGGAATATGCTGCCCGTGGTGGATTAGAAGGTGCTTCTTATCCATGGGGTGGGCCATATACTCTAAATGATCGCGGATGTTTCATGGCTAACTTTAAGCCTTTAAGAGGAGATTATGCAGCAGACCAGGCATTGTATACGGTTGAAGCTAAATCTTACGATCCTAATGACTACGGTCTTTATAATATGGCCGGTAACGTCGCAGAATGGGTAGATTCTTCATACGATCCGGGATCGTATGAATATATGTCTACTATGAACCCAACTGTTAATAATCCTCAGGACCGCAGAAAAGTGGTTAGGGGAGGATCATGGAAAGATGTTGCATATTTCCTTCAGGTAAGTTCAAGGGATTATGAGTACATGGATTCGGCAAGGAGTTATATTGGTTTCAGAACCGTTCAGGATTATCTGGGTACCGATGTGACCTTAAATCAAAAGAATCCATAAGTGGAGTTGGAACTTAAACCTATCAATAAAATCAATTAAGAAAATCTAAACATTAGAGTTATGGCAAATTCAAGAGCAACAAAAAAAGTGACCAACATGGTGTATGGTCTGGGAGCATCAGTAGTTATTCTGGGTGCCCTTTTTAAAATCATGCACTGGCCGGGTGGTAATGCGATGCTTATTCTGGGACTTATCGTAGAAGCCCTGGTATTCGCTTATTCTGCATTTGAGCCGGTAGATGATGAGCTGGACTGGTCGCTTGTATATCCTGAACTGGCAGGAGGAGAAGGAAGAAACAGAAGTGCAGTTATCGCTGAAGAAAAAGAAGCAGAAGGCTTGCTTTCTAAAAAATTGGATGCAATGCTTAAGGAAGCTAAATTAGATGCAAATCTAATGGCGTCTTTAGGAGATAGCATTAGAAATTTTGAAGGTGCTGCTAAAGGTATAGCCCCTACCGTAGATTCTATGGCTTCTCAAAAGAAATACAGTGAAGAGCTTAGCGTTGCTGCTGCACAAATGGAAACATTGAATAATATCTATAAAGCTCAGGTAGAATCGGCTGCAAAACAGGCTGAGGTGAACTAGGAGGTGGCAGAGAATGCTGGTAGATTAAAGGCACAAATGGATTCTCTTGCTGAGAATATGGCTTCATTAAATAATGTTTATGGTGGAATGTTAACCGCGATGAACGGAAAAGTTAGAGTCTAATTGAGCATTTTTCAATTAAGCTGTTATATTAATTTAAAAACAACTGATTAGACATGGCATCGGGAAAACAATCGCCAAGGCAGAAGATGATAAACCTAATGTACCTGGTTTTCATCGCCATGATGGCACTAAATATGTCCAAAGAGGTTCTTACCGCCTTTGGTCTTATGAACGAAAAATTAAGTGCGTCTACGGCGAATTATGCTGAAAGAAATAACGCATTAATGGCAGGGCTGGCTACCAAGGTAGAAGAGCAGCCGGCAAAATATACTTCAATTAAAAAAGATGCTGATAGAATTCACGAACTGTCTTCAGAACTAAGTGAATATATCGAGGGTATTAAAACCGAATTAAAAACTTCTGTTGACGATCCTAAGGATTATGAAACAATGGATCAATCTTCTGCAATGGATGAAATGTTCTTCCAGTCTGGTAGAATTTCTCCAAAAGGAGAGGAGTTTTTAAACAATATCAAGACTTACAGAGAAAGTGTAGCTGAAATCCTTAACGGCAGCTATCCTGCTATTGCAAGTAAAGTTAATGTTCAGAAAGAATTTGCAACTGAAGAGGAGAACGTAGAAGGAGCGAAAGTTCCATGGTTAAAATACAGGTTTGAAGGTTTTCCTTTGGTAGCCTCTATTACTCAGCTTACTCAATTACAGGCAGACATTAAGAATACCGAAAGTGAGATCCTTTCTTCTATGCTTTCAGGTCAGTTACAAAGTGATGTATCTCTTAAGAACTACGAGGCGATCGTAATTCCAGACAAGCCAGCTTTCTTTAGTGGTGAGAACTTTAAAGGAAAAGTGGTACTGGGAAGATTTGATAATACGCTTCAGTTTGAAAAAGTTACTGTAAATGGCAAGGAGATTAAAGACCTTAAAGCCGGCCAGGTAGTTCTTGATTTTCCTGCAGGTAATGTTGGAGAACAAAAGATAACCGGTAAGTTACAATACATGGAGAACGATTCATTGAAGAGTATCGATATCTCAGATTCGTATAATGTTATTCCATTGCCAAACTCAGCAGTAATATCAGCTGATAAGATGAACGTGGTTTATCGTGGGGTTCAAAACCCAATGACCATTTCTATTCCGGGTGTTAGCAATGTTAGTGCTAATGCACCTGGCCTAAGAGCTGCAGGTGGTACCGGAAACTACCTTATGGATGTTACTACGTTGCAGGCCAGAGAGGTTACTATTAGTGTTAGCGGTACGCTTCCTGGTGGTAAGACGGTTTCAGATAGAAAGACCTTCAGGGTTAAGGATATCCCAAGACCGGTAGGTACAATTCGTGGAGAAGATGGTTCTGTTTCCATGCAGAGAAACAGCCTTGAGATCGCAAACGTTGGTGCTAATTTACCAGATTTCGATTTTGATCTTAAACTTAATGTTACCGGCTTTAAATTTAAAGTTCCTGGACAGCCAACTATCATTGTAAATGGTAGCAGATTAGACGATAGAGCCAAAGCGGCCTTAAGACGTGCCGGTAGAGGTGAGTCTGTTCAGATATATGATATTTCGGCATCACTTGCCGGGAATTCCAGCTATAAGCTTAAGAAAGTTGCTCCTGTAGTAATTGAGCTTACAAATTAAAATGTTTTGAAAATGAGCTTGAAAGAAATTTTTGTATATGGTTTTGTGATGATGGCAGGTGTCTCTTCTTTCGGTCAGGCAAACATCCTGAATGCGGATAAACCTGAGGATATTGGGAAGAAGTCGGAGACCATGGCAATGATAGATAAAGAAGACAAGCCACTGGAATATGGATATGTGGGTGACCGTGACATTCTTTGGTCTAAGGGTACCTGGGAGATCATAGATCTTGATGAGAGAGTTAATTTTCCGCTATATTATCCTATAGATACTAATAATATTGGTGGTAACCGCAGATCGTTATATGATGTTCTGGTAACTGCAATAAAGCAGGGTAAAATTGAGAACATCTATGCCGACTCATATTTCACTGAAAAAAGGACGCTTAAAGATATCAGGGCTACATTATCGAAGATAGATACTACAGACCTTGGAATTGAGCAATACAATGCCGGTGAACAGGTAGATGAGCAATTTATTGATCGTCGTGACCTTGGATCTGCAGATATCGCAGAATATCATATACGTGGAATATGGTATTTTGATAAGCGTTTAGCTGAACTTAAATACCGTTTATTGGGAATTGCTCCTGTAGCACCCGATGTTAACTTTATAGACTCAGGTCAAACAGATCTTGTAGAGCTTTTCTGGGTATGGTATCCAGATGCACGAGAAGTCTTGCATAAGGCAAAAGTGTTTACCGGAAATAATACAGCACAGGAAATCTCTTTTGATCACTTATTGAATTCGAGAAGATTTGACGGGGTAATTTATAAAGAAGATAATGTTCAGGGAGACCGCGAGATCGACGAATATATTGCAGACAATGCATTTATGCAGCTGCTCGAATCTCAAAGGATCAAGGAACAGATAAGAAACTTTGAACAGGATATGTGGAGTTACTAACTCTGTTTAGATAGAAAATTAAAGCGCTCTTTTGAGCGCTTTTTTTATATGCAATGGTGATAAAAAATAAAAGCCTTAATATCTTTAACCTATGTTAGATTATATAATTGTAGGTCTCGGTTTAAGTGGTCTTGCTGTTGCCGAGGAACTGGAAACCCGGGGAAAAGATTTCCTGGTTTATGAAGATGATTCACAGAGTTCGTCCTACGTTGCCGGCGGGATCTTTAATCCGGTGATCTTAAAAAGGTTTACTCCGGCCTGGAAGGCTGCTGAGCAAATGAGGACAGCTCTTCCATTTTATGAAAAACTGGAGAAGAAGTTCCAGGTTAAACTAATCCAATACTGGAATATTTACCGAAGATTTCATTCTGCCGAGGAGCAAAATGACTGGTTTCAGGCTACAGACAGGCCTTTGGTTTCACCCTACCTGGATCCTGACCTGAAGAGGAATGATAATCCTAATCTAATTGCAAATTATTCCCTGGGCAGGGTTAATCATACCGGGAATATAGATACCGAAAAACTCCTGGATAATTATCGGTTATACCTGGCAGATAATACCCGTCTCAAAAAACAAACTTTCAATTATGCTAAGCTTCATACAGAGAAAGACCATTTTGAATACTCCGGGGTGAAAACCAGGAAAATCATTTTTTGTGAAGGTTTCGGGTTAAAGAAAAACCCATTTTTTAATTATTTGCCGTTACGGGGAAATAAGGGAGAATATATAATCATACATTCCGAAGATCTTAAACTGGATTTTGCAGTGAAAGCTTCTGTTTTTCTCATGCCTCTGGGTAATGACCTTTATAAAGCGGGAGCTACTTATGATAATCAGGATAAGACACCTCATATTACCAAACAGGCCAGAGAACGCCTGATAAAGGATCTTAAAAATCTTATTAAATGTGATTTTGAGGTGGTAGACCAGGTGGCTGGAATTCGCCCTGCGGTAGTAGACCGGAAACCTCTAGTGGGTGAACATCCGGAAATAAATAATATGTACTGCTGTAATGGGTTTGGCAGCAGGGGAGTTTTGATCGCCCCGAATATGGCTACGGAATTATTGAGGAATATAGAAATGGGTATGGAATTAGATGCTGAGATAGATCTAACCCGATTTACTCAAAAGTATTACTCTTCTAATTAATTACTTTTTGCAGATCTTCTGTAGCTAAAGAACAGGTTTATCCAGATATTTCGGGATAACCTCATGATCACCGGCATTAGAACTATCAAAGTAGCCACGATCGCAAAAAACGATCCTAGAATAGTCGCTTTTAGAAGAACATAGGCTATAATAAAAGTAGCTACAGAGAAAGCCACTCCTACCGCATAGCTTACATACATGGCGCCGTAAAAGAAAGATGGTTCGATCTTGTATTTCGTATTGCAATTAGAACATCTTTCATGCATTTTCAAGACCTTATTTATCTTATAAGGATTATTTTCTATATACATGCTTTCTTCCTGACATACAGGACATGTACCGGTAAGAATGCTGTAAATTTTAGTTCCCTTGAGTAAGCCCATCTTAATTTTTTTTGCATCACAAATTTAAGCATCTTTGCAAAAAATACGGGTTAATGCTTAATATTCATAATCTTTCAGTTTCATTTCAGGGCGAATATCTTTTTAAAGAAGTTAGCTTCCGGCTTGGTGGTGGTGACAGAGTTGGTCTTATTGGAAAAAACGGTGCTGGAAAATCTACTTTATTAAAGATTATTGCTGGAGATCAGGAATATGACTCTGGGCAAATAGCCAAGGATAAAGAGCTGAAGATAGGATTTTTAAAGCAGGACCTTGATTTTGAACACGGCAGGACCGTTTTAGATGAGGCACATCAGGCTTTTGTGGAAATCAAGATGCTGGAAGGCAAGATGGAGAAGATCAATGAGCAGCTGGCAACCCGTACAGATTATGAAAGTGAATCTTATAATCAGCTTATCCAGGACCTTAGTGAGATCACTCACCAATATGAGATCATTGGGGGATATAATTACGAAGGTGAAACAGAAAAAGTAT
>JAHELO010000029.1 GCA_024644145.1 Christiangramia sp. | reverse complement strand
ATTTGCAGGATTTCCTTAGATTCCCCGGGAATATTCTCAGGGTCATGATCTATTTCCATAGCCTGTAATTTCAGGTTCCAGTCCTTGACGAAAAATTCGTAGTGAAGTGCCAGGCCACTATGTGAACCTGTTTTTTTTGTGTCCAGATTATAAAGCCCGCCGTACTGACCAGAAATACCAAATCTGTGACGGAATTCATCACCAATTTTATATATCAGTTTCGCATTAACCTGGTTGACCTCTTTATTTCTTCCCACTACATCATAAGAATATCTTGAAGAAGATGCTTCAGTAGTGCCTCCAAACCTCAATTCTTCTGCATTTTTATAAAAGGCGAGGTCATACTCAAATTTATCACCCTCATGCAGGAATTTGACTCCCATATCGTGATCGTCTTCCAGTCCCATATAATAGGTAAGATTAAAAAACCAGTTGTTGGAATTATATTGTTGGATACCGAATGGAACCTGGCTGAGACCTACCTGTATCTCATCTTTTTCATTAAACCTATAGCCAACCCAGGCTTGTTTTAAGAAACCACCGCCAAAGGCCTGAGAGTAAAACCGGTATTCAGCATCAAGATAAAAATCCTGATAAGCAGCTTTAGCATTGATCCGGAACATATCATATCCAAAATCGCCTCCGCGGTCCTTTTGGCCTTCTTTCCATGAAGAAAGGTTATAGTTGAATCTAAGCGCACCACCAATTTTAACTTCAGGATCTTCCTGTGCAAAAAGTTTAGGTTCGCAGAGCTGCGAACTACACACTAGCAAAAAGCTAAATAGAATTTTAAAGGGAGTAATTTTTCTTTTCATAGGGTAGGGTTTAAGAATTATAAAATTACTGGAAAACAATCGCAACCTCCCCCGGCCAAAGACCTTATTAACTATACTTTAAGTTCCTACTTTTATATTTAACAAAGCTTTTTAAAAGTAGTAGCCAATATTGATGTTAAATCGTGCTTCCCATTTCGCATCTGGATTCCCAACAGCAAAATCGTCAACAAAATTTCCTCCCAGCCAGGAATGGTTATATCCGGAGGCATAATCTATAAAGCAAAAAATTGGACCGGAACTAAATAGAACTCCGAAAACGTTCATAAAAGAATCTTCAAAACCATCTTTACGCTTATTCATATATCCAAAATCATTATACAGTTCGATATGCTTAAAGACCTTGGTGTCGATATCAAAAATTCTTGAAATCCCAATATTATAGATCTCGAAATCTGCCGCAACCTCATAAGGTACACCGTAAGCACCCATTAGAATAATATCCCGGGGTTCACCAGGAGCATTCTTCGGATTAAAACCTGCAGTTAAGGCCTGGGCCTTTACGATCCAGTCTTCAGTTTGATAATCATAATGCAGGGCAAAGGCATATCTGTCTCCGTTATCTTTAGTGTCTAAATTATAAAGTTGTCCGTATTTTGCAGATGCGCCAATTTTATGTTGTTTAAAGCTTTCCGGTTTATATAGGATCTTACCGTTAAACTGGTTGGTTTCCTTATTACGACCAACAACGTCATATGAATATCTCCTGGTTGAGTTCTCGGTCTCGCTTCCAAAGCGCAGTTCTTCAGAATTTTTAAAGAAGCCCAAATGGTATTCGAATTTCTCTCCCGTATAAGTATAGGTCATTCCCATGTCATAATCATCCTCAAGACCCACGTAGTAGGGGAGGTTAAGAAAGAAGTTATGGGAGTTGTAACGTTCATTCCCGAATGGAACTTTCGCAAGTCCTACTTCAATATTCCTCTTTTCGTCAATATTATAACCTACTACTCCTTCTTTTAGAAAATCGCCACCAAAATCTTCAGAATAAAAGCGGTATTCTGCCTTTACATAAATACCTTCATACGAGCCATCTACATTTAACCTGAAAAGATCATACCCAAAATCCCCGCCACGATCCTTCTGGCCTTCTTTCCATGATGATAGGTTATAGTTAAATCTAAGGGCACCACCAATGTTAACTTCAGGTTCTTCCTGCGCAGAAATAGAATTGGGAAACAAAATGAAGATACCTGTGAGTAAAAAAATAACAAACGAGCGGCTTAGAATTCTTTCAGATATCATTTTGAAGGGATTTTAGTTAGCTAGAATTAAATATAAATCCAATATTTCTGAATATAAATTCTTTGTGACTATCTTAAGATTATACATAAAAAAAAGCCACCTAAGAAGGTGGCTTAACAAATTTATGAGGATATAAACTAAAACGAATTAACGGTTTTTCTTATAGCTACAAGGTTGCTCAATAATTTTTCTAGATGAGCAAGATCCAGCATGTTCGCGCCATCACTTTTAGCATTTGCAGGATCGAAATGAGTTTCTATAAAGAGCCCGTCAACATGATTTACTACTCCTGCTCTGGCTATAGTTTCAATCATATCTGGCCTTCCACCTGTTACTCCGCTGCTTTGGTTGGGTTGCTGTAAGGAGTGAGTTACATCAAGAACGGTAGGTGCGAATTCCCGCATGGTTGGAATACCCCTGAAATCTACGATGAGGTCTTGGTATCCAAACATGGTTCCTCTATCGGTAACCATTACCTGCTCATTATTGCAATCTGTAACTTTAGTAACTGCATGCTTCATGGCATCTGGACTCATGAATTGTCCTTTTTTCAAATTCACTACTTTGCCGGTTTCAGCAGCCGCCACAACCAGGTCTGTTTGCCTTACCAGGAACGCTGGTATTTGAAGAATATCTACATACTCTGCCGCCAGTTGCGCATCGCTGATCTCATGAATATCTGTAACCGTTGGAATATTAAAGGTCTCAGAAACTTTGCGCAGGATCTTTAATGCCTTTTCATCTCCAATACCGGTAAAACTATCAATCCTGCTTCGATTGGCCTTTTTAAAGGAACCTTTGAAAACATAAGGGATCTCCAGTTTGTCTGTTAAGGCAACAACTTTTTCAGCAATTCTAAGGGCCATTTCTTCTCCTTCAATCGCGCATGGGCCTGAAAGAAGAAAGAAATTGTCACTTTGGGTATGCTTTATATTCGGAATTTTTTCCAGATTCATAGGTTCAAAATTTGTGGCAAAGATAATTGAATTACTGGCGCATTGCAATTATTAGGAAGGTCTCAAAAAAATATGGCTGATGTGTATTTTTCAGTAAATTAGGGTATTGATTAATCTTAATTCTTCAATTATGAAAATTCATGAGTTTCTAATTCCCCAGTTGCAGCAGGAAGTGGCATTAACCGAAAAATTTCTAAAAAGAATTCCGGAAGACAAGATGGGGTGGAAACCGCATGAGCGGTCTATGACCATTAAGCAGATCGCTAATCACCTTTCTGAGATCCCATCATGGATCACCGGTACCATGGAGGCTGAAGCCTGGGATGTTCAGGGCTATGTTGCTCCTAATCACGCAAGCGTGGAAGATATTATAAAAGAGCTGAAAACGAACGCAGTGGCTGCCGAGACCTCTTTAAAAAAGCCTGACAGTGAATTTGAGCATACCTGGAAAATGACCAAAGAAGGAGAGACCCTTTTTGAAATGCCTAAATTCAACGTATTACAAACAATGGTCATGAACCAGTTTCCGCATCACAGGGCCCAGCTGGGAGTTTATTTCAGACTACTAGATATATCGGTTCCTGCCACTTATGGACCTTCTGCAGATGAACAATAGAATTTCTGATAGGAGCGTAGTGAAAATACCTGATAAAATTACCTGATTTTCAGTAAATTAAAATCTTTGGAAACTACGATGGATTAGCGAAAAATAGCTGTACATTTGCAGCCTTAAAAATAAGGCTACATGACAGCTATTAGAAACATCGCGATTATCGCACACGTTGACCACGGTAAAACAACCCTGGTTGATAAAATTATGCATCACTGTGAATTGTTCCGTGATAACGAATCTACGGGTGAACTTATCCTGGATAACAATGATCTGGAAAGAGAACGCGGGATAACCATTACTTCCAAGAACGTATCTGTAACCTATAAGGATACTAAAATTAATATCATTGATACTCCTGGTCACGCCGATTTTGGTGGAGAGGTAGAACGAGTATTGAACATGGCCGATGGTGTTTTACTATTGGTAGATGCTTTTGAAGGGCCTATGCCTCAAACGCGTTTTGTACTTCAAAAGGCAATTGACCTTGGACTTAAACCATGTGTTGTAATTAATAAAGTAGATAAAGAAAACTGTACTCCGGAAGAAGTTCACGAAAAGGTTTTTGACCTTATGTTCGAACTTGGAGCCGAAGAATGGCAGCTTGATTTCCCTTCAGTATACGGTTCAGCTAAGAACAACTGGATGAGTGAAGACTGGAAAAATCAGACCGAAAATATAGAACCTTTACTGGATATGGTTATTGAGCATATTCCGGCCCCAAAAGTAGATCTTGAGGGAACTCCTCAAATGCTTATCACCTCACTGGATTTCTCATCTTTTACCGGGCGTATTGCCATTGGTAGATTGCAAAGAGGAACTCTAAAGGAAAATCAGCAGGTATCTTTGGTGAAGCGTGATGGTAGCATCAAGAAAACTAGAATTAAAGAACTTCATACTTTTGAAGGACTAGGCCGTAGAAAGATCGACACTGTACAGGCAGGAGATATTTGTGCTATTGTTGGACTTGAAGGTTTTGAAATTGGGGATACTGTTGCCGATTTCGAAAATCCTGAAGGATTAAAAACAATTGCTATTGATGAGCCTACCATGAGTATGCTTTTCACCATTAACGATTCTCCTTTCTTCGGGAAAGACGGGAAATTTGTTACTTCAAGACATATTAAAGAAAGACTGTACAAAGAACTTGAAAAGAACCTTGCACTTCGTGTTGAAGAAACTGATAGTGCAGATAAATTCATGGTTTTTGGTAGAGGTGTACTTCACTTATCTGTTCTTATTGAAACGATGAGACGTGAAGGTTACGAACTGCAGATAGGACAGCCACAGGTAATCATCAAAGAAATTGACGGAGTTAAATGTGAGCCTATTGAAGAGCTTACCATTGACCTTCCGGAAGATGTTTCTGGTAAAGCTGTTGAAATGGTGACGATGAGAAAGGGTGAAATGCTTAGTATGGAAGCTAAAGGAGAAAGAATGAATATTCAGTTCCTTATTCCATCCAGAGGTATTATTGGTCTAAGAAACCAGTTGCTTACAGCTACTGCCGGTGAAGCTATCATGGCTCACAGATATAAAGAATACCAGCCATTAAAGGGTGGAATTCCTGAAAGACAGAACGGTTCTCTTGTATCTATGGAAAAAGGAAAAGCTATTCCTTATTCTATCGATAAGCTACAGGACAGAGGTAAATTCTTTGTAGATCCGGGTGAGGATATTTATGAAGGACAGGTGATTGGTGAAAATTCACGTCAGGATGATATGGTTGTGAATATTACCAAAACGAAAAAGCTTTCTAACGTTCGTTCTTCCGGAGCAGATGATAAAGCGAAGATCGTTCCTGCTATTAAATTCTCTCTTGAAGAAGCATTGGAATATATTCAAAAAGATGAGTATGTTGAGGTTACTCCAAATCATTTAAGATTAAGGAAGGTACTTCTAACTGAAAATGAAAGAAAGAGATCTAAAGCTATTTAATCGAAATTATAAAATATTGAAAAGCCTGCCGTAAGGCGGGCTTTTTTATGAAATAATAAATTATTATGACTGAAATTTTTGGAGTTACTTTAATAGAATGGATAGGCTATCTGGCCTCCTTTTTTGTTTTGCTATCTTTCCTGATGAGGAATATTATAACCCTGCGTTACGTAAATAGTATTGGCTGTTTATTCTTTGTGGCCTACGGTGTGCTGCTAGATTCATGGCCGGTGATTATTACCAACGTGGCCATTGTTTGTGTAAATTTCTATTACCTATTTATTAATAAAAATAGAGCTGCAGAAGCTTCTTAAGATAGTTTAGCCTCTGTATTTTTTGTGTGCTGCAATTGCGGCACCCAGGATGCCGGATTTGTTCCTTAATCTGGCGGGTAGTAGTTTGGTGTCCACATCCAGATAATCCCTGAACTTTACCCAGTCATTGGATATTCCGCCCCCAATAATGATTACATCGGGGTTAAGAATAATGTGTATATAGTTCAAGAAAATATTGAACCTGTAAGCCCAATCCTTATAACTCAGGTTTTCCTCTGTTTTAATAGAGGAGGCGGCCCAGTCTTCGATTTTAGTGTAGTTCTTATAAGGGATCTGACCCAGCTCAAAGTTAGGTATCAATTCCCCGTGAAGGTATGCTCCGCTGCCCAGACCGGTACCCACGGTGATCATTAGAACAAATCCTTCTTCTTTTTTTCCTGCGCCAAATTTAATCTCGGCTAAACCGGCAGCATCGGCATCATTGATCACGGTAAAATCCAGCCCTGTAGATTTTTCAAACAGAGCGTCTACATCTACTCCCAGCCATTTCCTGCTGAGGTTTCCTTCGTCTTTACAAATCCCTTTTTTAATTATGGTAGGGAAACCACAACCAACAATACCTTTATGGTCAAAGTGCTCTACCATCTGTTTAACCCCAATGGCTATTCCACTGGGTTTACGGTCTTCTGGTGTTGGAATCTTGTGGGTAGGAGTAATTAGTTCACCACTATCAATGTTCACTATGGCTCCCTTCAGGCTGGAACCACCAATATCTATTCCCAGTATTTCCATTTAGATTGGTTGAAGTTGCTACAAGTTATCAAAAATGATAAGTATGATAAAGGAAATTGTGAAAATGCTTGAAATTCGTGCGAAGGAGAGATTTCTATTTAAACAGTGGTAGTATTAAACCAAATACCCGCTGGTTTAAGATACCGGTGATTTTTTCTTCAATTTTATTATGGAAATAATACCTGAAATAAGAATCAAAATATTCGAGCTCATCCTTAAATAAAACCCGAGATCAAATTCACCATACCACGCATTCAGGATATTAAGGCTTAATAGAATGAAACTGATTCCTGTAATAAAATAAGCCAATCCTTTACTTGCCATTTAGACAGATTTCTGAACTACCTCAAAAACTCTTTGTCCGTCACACTTCAAAGTTTTTGAAGGGTATTTTAGCAATAGGGCATAGTCATGTGTCGCCATAAGAATAGTATTCCCGTTCTTGCTAATCTCCTGCAAGACCTCCATTACTTCTACCGAAGTCTGTGGATCCAGGTTTCCTGTGGGCTCATCGGCGAGGATAAGTTCAGGGTCATTCAGCAATGCTCTGGCGATCGCGACCCTCTGTTGTTCACCTCCAGATAGCTGATATGGGAATTTAAATCCTTTGGTTTTCATGCCTACTTTATCCAGAACCTCGTCTATTTTGCTGTCCATGGCCTTTTTATCTTTCCATCCGGTTGCCTTAAGTACAAATAAGAGGTTGTCTTTAATGTTTCTGTCTGTTAACAGTTTGAAATCCTGGAAAACCACACCCAGCTTTCTGCGCAGGTACGGGATGTCCTTTTCCTTCAGCGTCCGCAGGTTGTAATCTACGATATGGCCCTCACCTTCGGTAAGCGGGAGATCACCATATAGCGTTTTCATAAAACTACTTTTTCCTGTCCCTGTCTTTCCGATAAGATATACAAAATCACCTTTGTTAACGGTAACATCTACTTCAGATAAGATAAGACTTTCGCGCTGATAGATCGCCGCATTTTTTAGTTCCAGAACAGGTTGAGACATGAAATTACAAGTTTGGTTTTTATAGTTCCGGTCATTTATCCTTTTCTCTTCTTCTTTCACCTTTCAGAAATGGTAAAATTGGTTTAGGAATAAATAACGCCCATTTGGGATTTCAAATATACATTTTTCAAAAGGCGGTTACATACTTTTTTTTTCATTAACATAATTATAGAACTTTATCGGCGTTATAGAATCAAGCTTTAAATTATCTTTGAATTCCAATCTAAAACACTATAAATGACACTTAAGAGAGCTTACCTGCTAGTCGTTTTTATATCTTTCTCATTTTCTGCTGTTTGCCAGCAATCTGCTGCTTATACTCATGCACTGGTAGACTTTAACCGTGCTCTGGAATTGTATAACAATGAACAATACCTCGCGGCGCAAAACCTTTTTGATGAGGTAATGGACAGTACCAATGATGAAAAGATAAAAGGGGATGCGGCCTATTATATTGCAAATGCCGCGGTACGAATGAATCAACCCGGAGCAGACCGGTTGATGGAGAATTTTGTTACTCGATATCCTACCAGTACCAAGACAAATTCTGCTTATCTGGATGTAGCCGATTATTATTTTCAAACGGGTAAATATGCGTTATCCAGGAGATGGTATGACAGGGTAGATGAGAAGGCCATGAGCAAGAAAGACAGAGAGCGTTATTACTTTAATAACGGCTATGCCTACTTTAGAGCGAATCAATTTGAAGAGGCTCAAACTTATTTTAACCGGGTGCGTGACTCTAAAGAATACGGCTCACAAGCGAAATACTATCTGGGATATATAGCTTATGAAGGAGATGATTATGAGGAAGCGAACGAATATTTTGAAGAGGTAAAAGGAAACGAAAGATATACTGAAGACCTTTCCTACTTCCAGGCAGATATGAATTTTAAACTCGGGAACTTTGAAAAAGCGATCGAGCAAGGGCTGGAGCAGTTGCCTAAGGCCAACAGGCAGGAGATCCCTCAGTTGAACAAGATCATAGGCGAAAGTTATTTTAACCTCGGCCAATATGAAAAAGCCATTCCATATTTAAAAGGTTATAACGGGGTGCGTGGAAAATGGAATAATACAGATTATTACCAGTTAGGATATGCTTACTATAAGCAAGGGAATTATGAGGCGGCGATCAATGAATTCAATAAGATTGTGGATGGAAAGAATGCGATCGCACAGAATGCTTATTATCACCTTGCTCAATCCTACCTGGAATCAGATCAAAAACAGCAGGCTCTAAACGCCTTTAAGAATGCCAGTGAAATGGAGTTTGATGCAAAGATCCAGGAAGATGCTTTGTTCAATTATGCGAAACTTAGTTACGAAATAGGGAACTCTTATGAGAGCCCGTCTCAGGTGCTTATTAATTATCTCACCAAATATCCCAATTCTCCTAATAAGGAAGCGATGGAAAGTCTCCTTATAGATTCTTTCATTACTTCAAAAAACTATGAAGAAGCCATGAGGTTGCTTGAAAATAACAGGAACTTCAGTGATAAACAGGCTTATCAGAAAGTAGCTTATTACTATGGTCTTGAATTATATGAGGAAGGAGATTACGAAGCTGCCATTAAAAATTTCAATAAGGCATTAAAGGAGCCGCGGGACCAGAATATTACGGCGAGAGCAACCTTCTGGAAAGCCGAAAGTGAATATAATATCAACAGGATGGAAGATGCGATCCTGGGATATCGTGAATTCAAAGGGATGAGTGCTGCAAAAAATACAGACGAGTATGCAGACCTCGATTATAATATAGGATACGCCTATTTCAAAAAGAATGATTACTCACAGGCTGTGAATTATTTTAAATCTTATTCTTCCAATTCTAATGCTGAAGGAGCAAAAAAGAATGATGCGTTGCTTAGACTGGGAGATACGTATTATGTAACCAGCCAGTACTGGCCGGCAATGGAAGCATATCAGAAAGCCATTGATAACGGAGTGAGTAATGCAGATTATGCCGCATTTCAAAAAGCTATTAGTTACGGTTTTGTAGACAGGAACGATACCAAGATAGAGGAATTAAACAGTTTCACAGGTAGATATCCAAGATCTCCTTACCGTGATGATGCGATGTACGAACTGGGGAATACCTATGTTGCCACCAATAATATTTCACAGGGTATCCAGTCTTATAATAAGCTTATAAGGGATGTCCCGGAGAGTGCTCTTGTGCCTAAAGCCATGTTAAGACAGGGACTGATCTATTACAATAACAATGAGGGGAATAAAGCACTGGAGAGATTGAGAAAAGTGGTTGCAGAATATCCAAATACTCCTGAAGCTAAACAGGCGGTATCTACAGCACGAAATGTTTATGTAGACCTTGGAAGAACAGATGAGTATGCAAACTGGGTTAGAAATATTGATTTTGTAGAAGTAAGTGATTCAGATCTTGATAATACGACCTACGAGGCTGCTGAAAACCAATATCTCAATAATAACACAGAGAAAGCCATTGT
>JAHELO010000360.1 GCA_024644145.1 Christiangramia sp. | reverse complement strand
TACAGAGGCAGAATTAAAAAGAGTAAAAGCTGAGTATTTCGCTAATTTCATAAAAGGAATGGAAAGAATTGGCGGATTTGGAGGTGTCTCAGATATTCTGGCATCCAACGAGACCTATCAGGGAGATGCAGATTATTATAAGAAGAAGTTGCAATTTATTGATGATGCAACTGTAGCAGATCTGCGAGCCACTGCAAAAAAATGGCTTACAAAACCAAAGCATACCCTAATTGCAAATCCTTTCCCCGAGTATAGTGTTACAGGAACTAGTGTAGACAGATCTTCCCTTCCTGAAGTAACAGAAACCAAACCTTCAAAGTTTCCCGATGTGCAACGCTCTGCCTTAAAGAACGGGATGGAGATCGTGCTTGCAAAACGTTCTGGGGTACCAACGATCGTTATGGACCTAATGATCGATGCCGGATATAAGACTGACCATCTGGCCAGTCCAGGAACTGCATCCCTGGCAATGAACCTTCTGGATGAAGGAACAGAGAATCTAAATTCTCTCGAGATTAGTGAAAAGCTCCAGTTGCTGGGAGCCGACCTGTACACCTATTCAGATATGGATATTTCTACGGTAAGCTTAAGAACATTGAAACCCAGCTTAAAGGGTAGTCTTGAATTATTTTCAGATGTGATCTTAAATCCTTCTTTTCCACAAAAAGAATTTGATAGGATTAAGAACGAACAACTAAATGCAATAAAAAGAGAAAAGTCTCAGCCCATTACTATGGCACTCCGGGTAATCAACAAATACCTATATGGTGATGGTCATCCTTACAGCGTACCGCAAACGGGGACTGGTTATGAAAGTACGGTTGAAAAGCTTAAAAGAGAAGATATTGTAAATTTTTATGATACCTGGATGAAGCCAAATAACGCCACTTTGGTGGTAACCGGTGATATTAATATGGAAGAGCTCAAAGGCTATCTGGAACCTACTTTAGGAAAGTGGAAAAAAGGAGACGTGCCGGAGATAAGCTTTAAAACACCCAATACAAATACTACCAACACCCTCTACCTGATGGATCGTCCTGAATCACAACAATCTGTGATTATTTCCGGGCACCTTACAGATAAATATGGTGAAAATCCTGAATATGCCGTAGAGCAAATGGTTAACATACTGGGGGGTGAATTTACTTCCAGAATAAACATGAATCTTAGAGAGGATAAACACTGGGCTTATGGCGCAGGTGGATTTGTACTTGGTACCAAACAGGAAAGACCTTTTCTTGTCTACGCCCCTGTACAAACAGACAAATCTGCCGAATCTGTGACCGAACTTAGAAAAGAGATTTCTGAGTTTGTTACTACCCGTCCAGCTACAGCCAAAGAGGTAGAAAAGGTGAAAACGAATCAGGTGCTGGCCTTACCTGGCCAATGGGAAACGAATGCTTCTGTTAATGCTTCGCTTAAGAATTTGGTTAAATACAACCTCCCGGACGATTATTATAAAACTTATGACGCCAGAGTGAGAGAACTAACCGTGGAAGACATTCAAAAAGTGAGCAAAAAAATGGTGGATCCCGGAAAGGTGAATTGGTTTATCATTGGCGACAGAGCTAAAATTGCCTCTAAACTTGATGACCTTAATTTTGATGAGATCGTTGAAATTGATGTGAATGGTGAGCCAGTAAAACCCAAGTCGATCCAAAAACCGAAAACTGAAATAGATAATTAAATAAAAAGCCCCGCCATTTGGCGGGGCTTTTTTTCTTACTTACCTAGAAGCAAAATTTCATGACATACAATTTCTGTGATATAACGTTTCACTCCATCCTTATCTTCATAACTCCTGCTGGTTAACTTACCCTCTATTCCTACTTCTTTTCCCTTGGGGACATAATTTTCTATCAAATCGGCTGTTTTACCCCAGGCCACGATATTATGCCATTGAGTATCTGTGATCTTTTCCCCTTTTGAATTTTTATAGCTCTCATTGGTAGCTACTGAAAATTTGGCCAGTTTCTTACCTGACTCCAGATTTACGATCTCAGGCTCGTTACCTACATGACCAATCAATTGTACGGTGTTTCTTAAAGTGCTCATAACTAAAGATTTTTATTGCAGCTGAAAATCATTCGTTCATTTCAACAGGACAAAGATGTGATGACCTGCATATAATAATCGTCTGGAAAGTATTTGTATCTGTTTACTTGCGTTTGTAAACGTTTATAATTGACTATTCTCAAAATTCCAGGCTGATGTTTGTTCAAAAATTGCCTGTGAAATCCTATTTTTAAGGCTTCAAAAAATCAGAATGAACAATCGTAATATTAGCAACAAGGTTAGAGTATATCACAGATATTTGGGTTTTTTCCTTGCAGGGATCATGGCCGTGTATGCAATTAGCGGCATCGTCTTAATTTTTAGAAATACTGATGCATTTAAAATAGAAGAAACAGTTGAAAAGAAAGTAGCTACAGATATAAATGAGGAGCAACTCGGCAAAGCTCTGGGCATCAAGAATTTTGAAATAGAAAGAAGTGATGCGAATACAGTGTATTTTGAACAGGGGAGTTTCAATAGGAACTCTGGAGTTGCATCATACAAGATCGAAAAATTACCGATTATTCTT
>JAHELO010000359.1 GCA_024644145.1 Christiangramia sp. | reverse complement strand
CCCACACCCATCACACCACGCATTCCACCCGTACCGAATTCAGCATTCTTATAGAAGCATTCTTCCAGTTCTTTGGGGTCTTCCTTAATTAGTCTATTAATTTCCTCCTTAGTATCTGTATCAAATATATCGGTAAGCCATTCTTCGGCTTTCTGAAGAATTTCCGGTTTATTAGTAGCCATAATTAGATTGTTTTGCTCAGCAAAAATAATGATTAAAACCAGAAAGCTCCTAAATATTAGGAGTGGTTTTCTTTATAAGATATCTGTCTTTGTCGCGTTTAGATCTTAAAATAAGTTCCCCCAGGAAACCTGCCAGGAAGAATTGCGTACCAATCACCATTACAATTAAAGCAATGTAGAACCATGGGTTATCTACTACCAGTATGTTAGGAATGCCGTGGTAGAGTTTATATAATTTGGAGAGTCCTATCCAGCCCGCGGTGATAAATCCAAAAATGAACATTAAAACGCCTAGAGCACCAAATAAATGCATGGGCCTTCTGCCGAATTTTGATAAAAACCATATACTTATAAGGTCAAGGAAACCATAAATAAAACGGTTTACTCCAAATTTCGTAGTCCCGTATTTTCGGGCCTGATGTTGTACTTCCTTTTCTGTGATCTTGTAGAATCCTGCATTTTTAGCCAGCACAGGGATGTATCTGTGCATTTCACCATATACATCTATATTTTTGATGACCTCTTTCCTATAAGCCTTTAAACCACAATTAAAGTCATGTAGTTTTACTCCGGAAGTTTTTCTTGCAGCTGCATTAAATATTTTAGAAGGAATATTCTTGGTGAGCACATTGTCGTATCTCTTTTTTTTCCAGCCTGAGACCAGGTCGTTACCCTGGTTTACGATCATCTCGTAAAGTTCCGGGATCTCTTCAGGGTTATCCTGAAGATCGGCATCCATTGTAATTACTACTTCCCCTTCTGCTCTTAAGAAGCCGGCATGAAGGGCCTGAGATTTACCGTAATTTCGGTTAAAACGAATACCTTTTACACGGTCATCATTTTTTGATAAAGCCTCAATGGTGTCCCAGGAACCATCAGTACTCCCATCATCAATAAATATGATCTCATAAGAAAAGGAATTGGACCGTAAAACTTTTACGATCCAATTATATAATTCTACTAGAGACTGTTCCTCGTTAAGAAGTGGTATTACAACCGATATCTGCATAAATTTATGCGTTTGTAGTGTCTTTTTCTCTGAAAATTAATGCAATTATAAGCCCAATTATTGAAAAGATAACCAATTGTACCGCCAGACTAATCAAAACATTCTTAATTGAAAAGAAATTTTCTTCCTGCATTTTCACCATTGCTTCGTTGATCTGAGCCTCTGTCATTCCAAATTTTTCGAACATTTCTGTTTGTTTCTCCATAGTAAGCTCCATCAAAGTGCCCGCAGCCTCTGTATCTATTAAATTAAATAATAGGAAGCTGAAAACCGTAGATAGAACCATTCCTATTACAATTGTGAGAAAATATGTAGAAAAAGCCTCTTTAAAGCTGAATATCCCCGTATGGTATTTTTTAGCTTTACTAACTGCCATGGTACTAATCACCAGGATAATTAAATAAATAGATACATTGAAATACCACTCGGTCATTAAAGAAAGATCGAAGGCATATACTAATACAGAAATTAAGATAAGCGAAAGCCCTAAATAAAGGCCATAGCTGGTAGCTAGTTTTTTGGTAGTTTGTTCCATAGTTTATAGAAGATTGATTAGTTTAGCAGTTAGTTAACAAATATAGGAAAACGTTACATTTAGATTTGAACAAAAACTTTTTCCAATTTTGTTTGTAGTTGAGAAGTTATTATTTAAATTTGCACCTCGAAAATTAAAAGATCAAAGCGATGAAGCAGGGAATCCATCCGGAAAATTATAGACTGGTAGCTTTTAAAGATATGTCTAATGAAGACGTATTTATTACAAAATCTACAGCAAAAACTAAAGAAACTATTGAAGTTGACGGAACAGAGTACCCGTTGGTAAAACTGGAAATTTCCAGAACTTCTCACCCATACTACACAGGGCAGACTAAACTTGTGGATAGTGCAGGTAGAATTGATAAGTTCAAGAACAAATACTCAAAATTCAAGAAAAAGTAATTTTTCCTGTTTTCTAAAATATATAAAGCCGCTTTTAAGCGGCTTTTTTATGTTATTAAGAACTGTATAAATTCTAAATAGTTCACAGGAACTCCTATTTTTGAAAAAACTTTGTACCCGATGAATTATATACTTTTTGATGGTCCCAGCCGTACTAACCTCTTGCCATTTACATTTACCCGTCCTGTAGCCGATATCAGAATTGGAATTTTAACCCTTAGGGAAAAATGGGAGGCCTATCTGGATACTCACACCTCTACAAAGACTGAAGATCATCTAAGTGGAAAGTGGCCATTGATAGTTAAGGATAAAAATATATATATCAATGCTTCTATAATACCTACTGTAGAGCTTGTCAACAAGATCAATGGGTTGCAGGAGAATGAAAAACTTTGCGCTGGTAACGAGTTGATCGCTTATTGTCAAACGGGAAATGAAGCAATGGAGCCGGAGGGTTTACAC
>JAHELO010000028.1 GCA_024644145.1 Christiangramia sp. | reverse complement strand
GTGGAAGATCTTCGGTTCACATACATGGTACTAAAGACCTGGGACCTTAGAAGAGTTGTAATTCCTTTAAAATCGGTAATTTCAGAAAGTTTTGAAAACCTTTCCATGACCAATTCGCAAAAGATTGGGGTTATTGAGGTATATGCAGATCACCGGATTGATGTATCAAAAGTACGGGCTAAATTCGAGGAACTCGTTAAAGAATCTGATAATTGGGATGGTGACACAGATAAATCACCGGGGGTTCAGGTTACTGAAATGGATAGTAAATCCATTAAGATAAGATGCCTTTGCAGCGGAAAAGATTTTCTTACCACCTGGGACCTGCACTGCGAGCTAAGAGAAAAGATCGTTAAATATATAGCAGAACTGGAAGACGGTTATTATCTAACAAAAGAAAGGGTTGAACTGGAAAATAGGGAGGACGAAAAGAAATTATAGAAAACCTTATAGGTTAAAAAGTGTTAGCATTTTTCATATACCCGGGTCTATACTTAATTTTAGTTTTAAACGGTTTTACTATGCTCGAACTCGAAAAGAACACTACTACTTATATTATTGGGGGTATCATAATTCTGCTCATCAGTTTTGGAATAGCATTTTATCTATTAAAAAAGATTGGTCGCAATCCCCGGAATATTCTCCCGGTTAATTTTGCTCATAAAATTAGAATACCTCTTCTAATATTCCTGGCGAGCTTACTGGCTCAAATTGCCATTATTGGAGACATTTTTATGTTCGAAGCCACTAAAATAATCGTGGGGCATCTTAGTAAAATCGGGATTATTCTTAGTATAGCATGGTTTCTAATTTTACTTTTTAAGGTGCTTAAAAAACGAATGCTTAAAAAGTATAATGTAGAAACCGCAGACAACCTCAAGGCCAGGAAGGTTTATACGCAGTATACGATCCTGGAGAATATTGTGATATTCATAATTATCATTCTCGCAATAGGTATTGCGCTTATGAGCTTTGATAGTATTCGTTCTGTTGGTGTAAGTGTGCTTACCTCTGCCGGAATCGCCGGTATTATAATTGGTCTTGCTGCTCAAAAAGCCATTGCCACGTTGCTCGCAGGTATCCAGATCGCTATTACCCAACCAATAAGACTGGACGATGTAGTGATAGTTGAAGGTGAATGGGGCTGGATAGAAGAAATAAACTTAACATATGTAGTGGTAAGAATATGGGATAAACGCAGACTGGTGGTTCCCACGACCTATTTTATAGAAAAAACCTTTCAGAACTGGACCCGGAAATCTGCAGATATTCTGGGAACTGTCTATATCTATGCTGATTATGATTTACCCATTGAAGAAATTAGAAAAGAGCAAACCCGTTTATTACAGGCAACAGACCTTTGGGATGGGAATGTAAACGTACTTCAGGTTACCAATACCACTGAAAAATCTGTGGAACTTAGGGTTCTTGTAAGTGCAAAGAATTCTCCAACGGCCTGGGATCTCAGGGTCTACTTACGGGAAAAGTTACTTTCATTTATTCAGAAAAAGTATCCGGGATCTCTTCCAAAATCCCGGATTACTATCGAAAAGGATTCTGAATCTCATTCATGAAATAAAACTTCATCTCCAGCAATACCTTCACTAAAATTAGCTGCGGTTTCTATTAAAGCTAAATGTGAATAAGCCTGAGGGAAATTTCCAAGTAATCGTTTAGTTTTAAAGTCTATGTCCTCACTGAATAATCCCAGGTGATTACTGTAGGATAATAACTGATCAAACATTTTCTTTGCCTTTTTCTTTTCACCAATCTTATATAAGCTGTCAATTAGCCAGAAAGTACAAATGGTAAAGGACGATGTTGGTTTACCGAAATCATCGCTGTTTTTATATCTGTACATAAGGCCGTCTTCACATAATTCAGCTTCCGTAGCCTGGACCGTACTTATAAATCGTGGATCATCTGCTTCGATGAATCCGTAAGACTGCATCAATAATGTTGAAGCATCAAGATCCAGGGAGCCGTAGGATTGTGTATATGCCTGTTTCTCTTCGTTCCAGCCATTGGTGTAGATATCCTGATAGATCTCATCGCGAAGAGCTTTCCATTCAGTATCATTAATACCCATTCTAAGTACCTCCCCTATTTTAATTGCACGATCTACTGCTACCCAGCAAAGGAGTTTTGAAAATACGAAGTGGCGGTCTTCTGTTCTTAATTCCCAGATTCCTTTATCTGGCTTCTTCCAGTTTTCCTGTACTATCATCACTATTCCCCGTACAACAGTCCAGAGCGCTTCTGAATTTTCCAGGGAGGTTTCGAACATGAGAAACTGCTGATAGATGACCTCCATCAAAATACCATATATATCGTTTTGTTTCTGAATATAAGCGGCATTCCCCGTACGTACCGGTTTTGAATTCTTATATCCGCTTAGGTGAGTAAGTATATGTTCTGTTAGTTCCTTTTCCCCATTGATCCCATACATTATCTGGATCTTTTCATCTTTATGAGGGATAATATCGAGAATGAACTGCAGAAATTCCTTCGCAGATTTAATGTGCCCCAATCCTGCCATCACCTTGATTACCATGGAAGCATCTCGAATCCAGCAAAACCTGTAATCCCAGTTCCTCTCTTCACCTATGGTCTCTGGCAAAGAAGTAGTAGCGGCAGCCAGAACAGCGCCAGATTTTTTATAACTCAAGGCTTTTAGTACCAGTGCACTTCTCATGATCTCATTTCCATAATGAGTGTACCTGGTGGTCTTTTCACTCCAGTTCATCCAGTATACCTTAGTTCTCTGAAATTTTAAATAAGACCTGTCTAAAGTCTGTTCTACCAGTTTCTCATGGTAGCCTACCAGGCAATATGCATTAGCGGTAAGAGTTATTTCTTTTCCTTCCAGGATATCTTTTAAATTCAAGCTGGAATAGAGATATGCAGAGTCATACTTACCCTTTTTGGTATAACTTTTTATATAATCTCTCTTGAGCTCATTATGCGTTTTTTCCTTGGCAAAATCCAGCTTGGGATCATATTTTATGGAAAACTTAGGTTTCCCGCTAATATGCCTGAAAAAGCGAATAATATCTGGTGGAGCATAGTATGACCCATCCTCACGCGGATATCTAGGCATAAAATCTATTAGTTGGAAAGAATCACTTCCATTATTAAAGACCGTACTTAAAATATTGGTCTCCCATAAATATTCCTGCTTAATCTCATAATCTTCACTCACCAGGATCTCAAAACTACCTCCAATTTCTTCATCAAGGATTTTTGCAAACATTGCAGAAGAATCAAAATGGGGCATACAACACCAATCCAGCGAGCCGGTTTTTGAGATTAAGGCTGCGCTCTTACAATTACTTATTATACCGTAGTCTAAGTTATCCATATATCTTAAAAATCTTATAAATCAATGGCTGTCTAAAATGATTTTCGGAAATTTAATAAAATTCAAATTCGTCACCACAGCATTTACAATATATTATGAGTAAAACCATTATTATATCTAACCGATTACCCCTTCAAATTTCAATAGATAATGATACACTGGAAGTGACTCCCAGTGTGGGTGGTCTGGCCACAGGCTTAAAATCTTTTCATAAAGATGGAGATAGTATTTGGATTGGATGGCCGGGATTAATTGAAGAAGAAATACCAGACGAGCTGAAAGATAAGGTACAGCAAAAAGCCAGAGAAGAAGATTGCATTGCAGTGCATTTATCATCAGACGAGATAGACGGATTCTATTATGGCTTTAGCAATCGGACCATATGGCCACTATTCCATTATTTTATGGAGTACACTGAATCTGATGACGAATACTGGAAGACCTACCGGGAAGTAAATCAAAAATACGCAGATGAGATCCTGAAACATTATGAAAACGGCGATGTGATATGGGTACATGATTATCAATTACTCCTGGTTCCCAATATGATACGCGAAAAGGAACCTGAAGCTGTGATAGGCTTTTTTAATCATATTCCATTTCCATCCTACGAAGTATTCCGTACACTTCCATGGCGGGATGAAGTTTTAAAAGGTGTGCTGGGTGCAGATCTAATTGGTTTTCACACCTATGATTACGAAAGGCATTTTTTAAGTTCAGTAAGCCGTATTCTAAGACATCAGGTAGATTTTAATGAAATTACTTTGCCAGACAGGATCGTAAAGGTGGACTCCTTCCCAATGGGGATAGATTATAATAAATTTGAGCAGGCGGCATTAGATCATAACGAAGGTACCAAAGCAGAACAATCTGAATTACAAAGAAGGCTGGATCATCATCTCGAAAATACTCCAGATGCGAAGCTCATTCTAAGTATAGACCGTTTGGATTATACAAAAGGCATAGCGCACCGCATACGTGCTTATGAATACTTTCTGGATAAGAACCCTGAATTCATTGAGAAAGTACGCCTGGTTATGCTTGCTGTACCTTCAAGGTCCAATGTTCCGCAATACCGTAGACTTAAAAGAGAGATCGATGAACTGGTAGGCAGGATCAATGGTAAATTCTCTACAGTGAGCTGGACCCCAATTTGGTATTTTTACCGTAGCATGCCTTTCAACAACCTGATAGATCTTTATACCACCTGTGACATTGCCCTACTTACTCCTATCCGGGATGGTATGAATCTGGTGGCCAAGGAATATATCGCAACTAGAACCAACCACACAGGTGTGCTTATTTTAAGCGAAATGGCTGGTGCTGCGCACGAAATGAATGAAGCCCTGATCATTAATCCTAATAATTTCGAACAGATCTCTGAAGCTTTGCGAACCGCGTTTGAAATGCCGAAAGAAGAACAGATTGAAAGGAATAAAATGATGCAGAAAAGACTGCGGCGATACAGTGTGGAAAAATGGGCTCACGATTTTATGAAATCTCTGAAAGCAACACGCGAAAACAGGGACTCCTTTAAATCTATCAGGATAACATCTGAAATTTCTGAGGAGATCATGAACCAGTTTAAAAATGCAAAACGAAGAATTCTTTTTATCGATTATGACGGGACTCTGGTAAATTTTGTAGATAAACCTGAAAATGCCCGGCCAGATGATGAACTTAAGGAGCTAATACGATCTCTGAATGCTAAGGAAAATACAGATGTGATCCTTATTAGTGGCCGTGATAAAAATACGCTGGGTACCTGGTGGAAAGATGTACCGGTAGAACTAATCTCTGAACATGGAGTCTGGATGAGACAGATAGATGGTGAATGGGAATTATCTGAAAACGTGAAAAGCGAATGGATGGACGCGGTAAGACCTGTGATTGAAAATTTTGTAGACCGCACACCAGGAACTTTTATTGAAGAAAAAAACTATTCCCTGGCCTGGCACTACAGAAAAGCCGACCCGGAGCTGGGAGAGATCAGAGCCAATGAATTAAGCACAGTATTAAAAGAGTTAATATCAAACCGTGGCTTAAGTGTTCTTGAAGGAAATAAGGTTCTGGAGATAAAAAGCAGTGATGTCAATAAAGGGAAAGCATCTTCTAAAAAACTAATTGGAAAAGACTACGATTTTATTTTCGCCATTGGAGATGACTGGACAGATGAATATATGTTCCAGGAACTTCCGGAAAGCTCCTATACGGTTAAAGTAGGCATCAAAAAAACCAGTGCAAGATTTTACGTTGAAGGCACAGCGAAAGTGCGAACATTACTGGAAAAATTCAGGGAAAATCTTAACTGATTTAGACGTGTTAAATTCTTTGGCAATTTTCATAAAAGTTTAATTATACATTAACGGATTGCCTATGGCTCGGCTTTCTTTTCTGATTAATTTTATCTCATGAATTTAAATCGAACCAATTTAAAACCAAATTCTATGAAATCAGGAAAATTGTTATTAGGATTAATATCCGGAGCTGCGGCAGGAGCAGTATTGGGACTTTTATATGCACCAAAAAAGGGAACTGATACCCGTAAGGCTATCACTGAAAAAGGAGATGGATACCTAAAAGGAGCAAACAAAAGTCTGCATGACTTTACAGATTCAATAAATCATAAAGTAGAAGCTCTTAAATCAAGAACTAAAGCGAATTTAGCAGGATCAAAATCTGAAGAGAAAATTAACAAGGCCAAGGCTGAGATGCATGAAATGAAGGCTAGTTAATTTATAGTGAAATTGATTATCGGCAAAGCCCCGGAGAATACCTCTGGGGCTTTGTTTTTTTATATATTTAAAACTTATGTATTTTAGAAATCTAAAAAAAAACAAATGAAATTATCCCCTGGAAACTTCCTTACCTTCTTAACCATTATCTTTTTAAGTGCTGGCCTGAATGCCCAGAATACCGATTCCAGATTATATGAGATCATTGAAAAGGTTTCAGCAGATAGCATTGAACACGATATAAGAAAATTAGCCGGTTTCGGAACTAGAAATACTTTCAGCGATACAGTTTCAGATACTCGGGGGATTGGGGCTGCCCGCAGGTGGATCAAGTCTGAATTTGATCAGATCTCTTCAAAGTGCGATAATTGCCTGGATGTATTCTATCAAAAAGACTTCGTCACTCCTGCTGATGGAGAGCGAATACCAAAGGAAGCCTGGGTAGTGAATGTAATAGCTATTCAAAAGGGAAGCCGTTATCCAAACCGGTATGTGATCATGAGTGGAGACATAGATTCAAGAGCCAGCAATACGATGGATTTTACTACAGATGCACCAGGAGCCAATGATAATGCCAGTGGTATGGCCGGAACCATTGAAGCTGCCAGGGTCCTTTCAAAGTATGATTTTGAAAGCAGTATCATTTATGTAGGTCTTTCCGGTGAAGAACAGGGACTTTTTGGAGGAAAAGGCCTTGCAGAATATGCCAAAAAGAATAATTGGGAGATCATTGGTATTCTCAATAACGATATGATTGGAAATATTGAAGGGGTTGATGGTGTGATAGATAACAGAAGTTTCAGAATATTTTCAGAACCAGTCCCTCCTACTGAGACCGAACAGGAAAGAAATATGAGACGATTTTATGGCGGTGAAGTTGATGGGATCTCAAGACAACTGGCCAGATATATACATAAGAATGTGAAAACATACATGCCAGAAATGAATCCTATGATGATCTACCGCCTGGATAGATTTGGCCGGGGTGGTCACCACAGACCCTTTAATGACCTGGGATTTGCTGGAGTAAGGATCATGGAAGCCCATGAGAATTATAATCGACAGCATCAGGATATACGTACCGAAAATGGAATTGAGTATGGTGATGTAGTAGAAGGCGTTAATTTCAATTATGCTAAAAAGCTTACTGCAGTTAATGCCATAAACCTGGCCAGCCTGGCCTGGGCACCCCCTGCTCCTGCTAAAGTTGAAATTGGGGGAATAGTTGAACCGAGTACTAAACTAAGGTGGCAACCGGTGAAAGGAGAAATTGCCGGTTATAAGATCTATTGGAGAGATACCACCGCGCCGCAATGGCAACATTCGAGGTTTGTTGGTGATGTAACAGAATTCACCCTGGAGGGTGTAGTAATAGATAATTATTTATTTGGAGTGGCAGCGGTTGGAAAGAATGGCCATGAAAGCCTGGTAGTATTTCCGTCAGGAACTTTTAGATAACCCAATATCTCCAATGTAATTTTACGGGAAAATACCTCTAATTTTAAATAATTCTTTTTTACAAACCGGATATACTTCATATCCGGTTTTTTATTGCAACACATCGATAAATATCTTATTAACAATAATTTACATAAAGATTAAACAAAATTAGCAGGACTAGGCAGTAATTTAGAGGTAACAGAACCAATAAATTATCACACAATGGCAGATATAAGAATTGAAAAGAAAAAACCCGTATGGCCCTGGTTAATACTTATAATTATTCTGGCTGTACTTGCATTTCTATATATCTATGGAGATATGGGTACGGAGGAGGCTGACGACCTTGATAATACCGACATCGAAGAAGTAACCTACCTCTTAAATGAGAAGGGATTTGATAATAATACAACGGCAATTATTTAAATAACATAACTATGAGCACCAAAGAAAAGCATCTATATTACCTTTCAGAATTAAAAGACTATAAGGTAAAAAGCAAAGATCCCGATATAAGAGGCTGGCAGGTAAAAGATCTGGATAACAGGAATATTGGAAAGGTTGACAACCTGCTGGTGAATAAAGAGCTTGGAAAGGTAGTCTATATAGATGTGGAGGTAGACCAAAGTATTATTGATATTAATCATGACCCTTACTCCTCTCATCATAATTCTCCGGTAAAAGAATTCATAAACAAGGAAGGTGAAAATCACATTATCATTCCTATTGGGTTGATAGACTTGAATACAGATAACAAATACGTTTATACGGAAAGTCTCAATTACCAAACTTTCTCTGAAACCAAAAGATATCAGGCAGGAACCCATATAAACAGGGAATACGAACAGCATGTTTTAGATTCTTATGACCGGGACCAAATACGTAAGCGGGACAATCATCACGCTGAACCTGAAGGAAACGAAACACCTACAAAGACGAAAAGATATGATAGTGAGACAGAAGAGCAAATACGCAGGGAAAAGGAAAATCTTCGATATAAATCTGAACATCGCAGCAGGCCTATAGATGATCATGACCGGGCCTTACATCATCATGATCTTCCACCAGATTTGCAACCAGAACGAACTTTAGACGAAGATTCTAACTGGCGTCGTGATGACCTGGATCCGGGTAATGAAAACTCATATAAGGATAGCAGCAGAAGAAACACGGAGGACGATGATTTTTATGACAGAAGAGAATTCCGGGACCGGAAATTTTGATCATGGTATTAAATAAGTATAATTTGAGAGATCTACTTTGATCTCTCTTTTTTTGCCTGTATGGGAAACTTTAGGAATTAGGCTAAAATTGTATCTTGGGTCTCTTAAAATTATCATCCCTCAATTTCTATGAAAAAAATTACTTTTTATTTTTTATTCCTGTTCACTGTTTTTACTGTATCTGGACAGGATATCGATCTATCCCTTTTAAAAAATAAGACTCCAAGGAACATTGGTCCCGGCGGTATGAGTGGCAGGGTAACATCTATAGATGTAGTAACCAGTGATCCCAATATTATGTATGTTGGTACTGCTTCAGGTGGCCTGTGGAAATCTACCAGTGGTGGGGTTACCTGGGATCCTGTCTTTAATGACGAGGTAACTGCATCTGTAGGTGCTGTGGCCATTCAACAATCTAATCCCTCTGTTATTTGGGTAGGAACAGGTGAAGGCAACCCAAGGAACAGTCTTAACGGTGGCTATGGTATCTATAGATCTTTGGATGCAGGCCGCACCTGGAAAAGTATGGGTCTGGAAAAAACACGTCATATTCATCGTGTGATAATTCATCCATCCAATCCCGATATTATTTATGCCGCTGCTATTGGCTCTCCATGGGGAGCTCATGAAGAAAGAGGTGTTTATAAAACTACAGATGGAGGAAAAACCTGGAATAAAATACTTTATACCAATAATCTCAGTGGCGCGGCAGATCTTGTAATGGATCCAAATAATCCAAATAAGCTTATCGCCGCTATGTGGGAACATAAAAGAGAGCCCTGGTTCTTTAATTCCGGAGGCGCTGGATCTGGAATGTATATCACCCATGACGGCGGGGAAACCTGGACCGAAAAAACCTCCAAAGACGGACTCCCCGATGGGAGTTTAGGCAGGATAGGCCTGGCAATAGCACCCAGTAATTCAAATATCATTTATGCCCTTATTGAATCTAAAAAAAATGCTCTTTATAAATCTGAAGATGGAGGGTTTACCTGGAAAATGATTAATGACAAAGAGGAAATAGGAAACCGACCCTTTTACTATAGCGATATCTTTGTAGATCCTCAAAATTCGAATCGTATATATTCAGTATTTACTTATGTAAACGTTTCTGAAGACGGTGGAAAAAGTTTTGAAAGCCTGATGCCGGCTTATGGGGTTAATAACGGTGTACATCCAGATCATCATGCATGGTGGATTCATCCTGAAGACGGAGGGTTCATGATGGACGGAAATGACGGGGGCCTGAATATCACGCGGGATTATGGAAAAACATGGAGGTTTGTGGCAAATCTTCCGGTTGCACAATTCTATCATATCGCGGTAGATAATGAATTCCCTTATAATGTTTACGGCGGAATGCAGGATAATGGCAGCTGGAGAGGCCCGGCTTATGTTTGGAAAGCACAGGGCATCCGAAATTCCTACTGGCAGGAGATCTCATTTGGTGACGGCTTTGATGTAGTACCAGATAGAGATGATAGCAGGTTCGGCTGGA
>JAHELO010000358.1 GCA_024644145.1 Christiangramia sp. | reverse complement strand
GGCCTGGTTCCATGTAAATGCAGCTTTTTCAGGATCATTTATGAGATCACTTTCATTTAAAGAACTGGGTATATAGGCTTTTAGATTGGTATAAGAGAAAAAGAAACTCCAGTAATTTCCTGATTTATTACGCAAGCCGGCCGCACCTAGTAAGGAGATCCTGTCATAATTGGAATTCGACCTATACCCGGCACTTTGAAGTTGATTGTAGTTAACAGAGATATCGAGACTGTCTTCTACATAGCTTAGGTTTGCTCCGGTCTTTCGGGTATTAAAACTGCCATAGCTGAAAGCCGTGGTTATAGATTTTTGATCCTCCCTGTCCTGCTTTGTATATAGGTTGACAGCACCGCCTAGACCTGCCCCAAAAGAGGAAGAAACCGGTCCTTTATTAATTTCGATCCTATCCAGGTAATCAGGATCAAAATCGTCCAGAGTTAATTCACCTTCTGCTGTAGTTACAGGAATACCGTTAATATAAGTTTTAATGCGGTTAGTAGAATACTGTGCCCTTGAGCCAATCCCACGAATGTTTATCTTATTGGTATTTAATGCACCCTGATTAACAAAAACTCCGGGTAAATAATTAAAATTTTGAACCAGGTTAAAATTACTGGTAGCACTCAGATCAGTTTCCTGAATAAGGCTAATGGCAGCCGGTGTTTTAATGATAGATTTTGGAATATTGGGACTCCTGAGAAAAATTTCAGATAAGTGCTCCACCTCCTTCTGAAGGTAGATCTGTAATTTTTTTTCTTCGGAATAAAATTTTAATACAACACTTCTATAATCTGGGTGAGTAAACCTAAGCCGCAAAGGAAATTCTATATTATCTAAAATGAAATATCCTTCCTCGTCTGAGTACGTAACCTTACCAGATTCTAGACTTTCAACTACCACCTTTGCCAATATCTCCCTGGATTGAGAACTAAACACTTTGCCATGGATCTCCTGACCAAACGTAAACCAGGGAAATATAAATAAGATTAAAATGCAGTAGTTGAAATTTTTCAAAGCCGATAGATCTAAGTAACAATTTAACCCAAAAATAGTGGGAATATGTCATCTACTCTTTATTTAAGTCTTTTTAGTTTATCACTTTAAGCGATTCAGAAGTGGAGATAAACCACAGGATTTTGGTTGCTTTCAGACTTTTAAGTAAGTTTACGGCTGGATTTTTAGAAAACTTTATGAAAAAACTGTGGTTGATATCGGGGATTTTAATCAGCCTTGCGTCCTGTGATTTCTCTAAATACACGCTAATAAAGGATTATGATTTCGAAACCCGTTTTGAAAAAACTGGGGGTACCGAGACAGGCACTTATTCCGAGGTCATAACATTCTATAAACAACTGGCAGATGCTTATCCTAATATAAGTTTACAGGAATTTGGAAAAACAGATAGCGGCCTACCATTACATCTAGCTATCTATAATAATTCTGGAGAAAAAGAGCTGGAAAAATTGCAAAAATCTCATAGTGTTATCCTTATAAATAATGGGATACATCCAGGCGAAAGTGATGGCATAGATGCTACCATGATGCTTTTCAGAGACCTAGCCAGCGATTCCATAATCACACCAAAGAATACCATTATAGCCACCATTCCTGTTTATAATATTGGTGGTGCACTCAACAGAAATTCCAACACCAGGACCAACCAAAATGGTCCTAAGGAATATGGTTTCCGTGGTAATGCCCGTAATTACGACCTAAACAGGGATTTTATGAAGGCCGATACCCGAAATACACAAACCTTCTATGAAATTTTCCATTATTTAAATCCGGATGTTTTTATAGACACTCATGTAAGCAATGGTGCAGATTACCAATATACTTTAACCCACTTATTTACCCAACATGACAAATTAGGAGGTAATCTGGGTGACTATGTTCAAAATAAGATGATCCCCGCCCTGGAAGATTCCCTGAAAGAAAAGAATTGGGATATATCTCCCTATGTAAACGTTTTTAATGAAGTTCCTGAAAATGGTTTTTCCCAGTTCTTGGATACTCCTCGCTATTCCACTGGTTATACCACCCTGTGGAATACCCTGGGAATGATGATAGAAACCCATATGCTAAAACCATATGACAAACGGGTTAGAGGAACTTACGAAGTATTGAGATCCATGATCCAGATCACAGATTCTGAAAGTACCATAATTAAAGACCTGCGTAACCAGGCCACCAGAAAATATCTTACAGACCGCAGTTATAATCTGAAATTTGAGGTAGATGCAGATAACCCTAGCAGGCGAGATTTCAAGGGTTATGAAAATGAACCTGCTATAAGTGAGGTTACCGGGCAGGAGCGATTAAAGTACAACAGGGATAAACCATTTAATAAGCAGATAGATTATAACGACAATTTTAAGGTAGCAGAAGAAATTGAGATTCCAAGAGCCTATATAATTCCACAAGGTTGGTGGCAGGTCATAGACCGGTTAAAAATGAATAATATTAAAATGGAAACTCTGGACAGGGATACTCTAATTGATGTTGAAGTTTATAAGATTGAAGATTTCGAAACAGTAGAATCGGCGTTTGAAGGTCATTATCTGCATAAGATTACACAGGTTTCTAAAACTTCCCGAAAAGTGCGTT
>JAHELO010000357.1 GCA_024644145.1 Christiangramia sp. | reverse complement strand
TCAGAAAAAGAAAATCATCCGGCAGTAGAAATCGGCTATTATATTATAGAGGGTAAAACCGTGTATTTTGTAAAAGACAACGGACTAGGATTTAATCCTGAAGACAGTGAAAAGATATTTAATCTTTTTACAAAATTGTCTGGGGATGATTATAAAGGTACCGGGATAGGTCTTGCAATGGTTAAAAAGATCGTGGATAAACATAAAGGAAAGATCTGGGCACAGAGTGAAAAGGGTAAGGGCTCAACCTTCTATTTTTATGTTTAACAATAAGGAATTGCGAATTCCTTTACTTTGTAATAATTTCGCTCACTTCACTAATTTTGTTAAATGATCAATACCTCCCTTAGAATTTTATTAGTAGAAGACCATAAGACAGATGCTGAGCTTATTATTAGACAGATCCATAAGATCGTGAAGTCTCCCCAAATTGAGGTGACAGATAATCTTGAAGGATGTAAGGAACTTTTATTGAAATTCGCTCCAGATGTGGTTCTCTCAGATTATAATTTACCTCAATGCACAGGTTTGGATATAATGGAACTGGTACGCGATCATGATGAAAATATAGATTTCATCTTTATAACCGGTACTATAAATGACGAAGAACTGGCAGCAAATACTATACTAAATGGCGCTTCCGGATATATTCTCAAAAAACATATGAATTACCTCGGAGAGAAATTAGAGCCATTATTTAAGAAGGTTTTAATCAACATGGTGGCTAAAGATGATTTGAGGGAAAGAATAAGGAATAATAAGATCACCGTTAATGAGATCTATGATTACCTTGATAAAATAAACGCTGATAATGTTGAGCACCGGCAGAATATAGATAAGATAAGGAATGCTATTAACCAGTTTAGGATAGATGATGATGAAGATATTGAATAGACTAAGAGAAGAAACGGCTGAATTGCATCGTGAACTTGAGGGAGATAACCTTGCAAATAAAATTATAGATCATACCATTAACCTGGATGAATATAGAACCTTGCTGGCACAGAATTATATAGCCTATAAAAATGCCGAAACTGAGATCTTAAAATATCTTCCGGAAATGTCAACTGAAAAATCTGACCGCTTAAAGAACGATCTACAGGGATTAGGTTTTAATGATCTGAGTACAGAACTCAATTTTTCTTGTTCTTCTAAAGCCGAAGCCATTGGCGCAGCATATGTTGTAGAGGGTTCCGCAATGGGAGGGATGGTGATAGGCAGGGAGCTGGAGCATTGCCCGGCCCTTAGAGAACTACCTTCCCAGCAATTTTTCAATGGAGATCGCAGTAATGTCAGGAACTGGAACGAATTTTTAAAGTATTTAAGATCACAGGAATTTACTGATGCTGAAATTGAACTGGCTGCAGCTAAGGCCAGGGACACTTTTTTATTGTTTAGAGAAGCTTTTAAAATTCAATTTGCCTCCAGCACCTAAAGGGCAACCGTTGGTAACTCTACCACCTCTCCGGCCTTCAAGCCGTCCAGCTTTTCCTGGCCAATACGAACTCTCACCAGTCTTAAGGTTGGGAAACCTACGGCGGCAGTCATTTTCTTTACCTGCCTGAATTTTCCCTCGGTTAAACAGATGCTTACCCAACTGGTTGGGCCGTGTCTTTCATCCCTTATCTTTTTTGCCCTGGCAGGAAATACAGGTCGCTCTTTTAAAATACTGGCTTTGCACTCCAGGGTTCTGTAGGTGGAGCCATTAATGCTTATATCCACACCTTGCTGCAGTTGCCGTATGGCGTCCTTGGTTATTACTCCATCTACCTGTACATAATATTCTTTTTCGCTATTTCCAGCGGTTATTTTGGTACTTAGCTTCCCGTTGGTAGTCAATAATAATAGCCCTTCTGAATCTTTATCCAGTCGCCCTATAGCCATAGTTCCCTCCGGAAAATCATAAAGTTCACCGAGTAATTTAAACTTCCCGGCAGTCTTTTGATTGGTTATAAACTGGCTTAAATAGCCATAGGGTTTATAGATCTTAAAATGTCTATGCATAAAGCCGAAAATAAAAAATGCCCTGATAGATCAGGGCATTTTTACAAAATATTTTTTCCTGTTATTCCATCGATTCTTCTGGTACAGGAAAACCACGGTCGCGCATTAAAGCATCTATCGTTGCATCTCTGCCTCTGAATTTTTTATATGCTTCTGCAGGATCCATCGCGTTGCGTGGAGCAAACAGATATTTTACAAGTTTTGCCGCCATTTCCTTATCATAGAAACCGCCGGGAGCATCAGCAAATGCTTCTGAAGCGTCTGAGGTAAGCACATCTGCCCATAGGTAACCATAATAACCGGTAGCATAACCCTCTCCAGAAAATACATGCCCAAAATGCGGACTACGATGACGCATCACGATCTCTTCAGGCATATTTAGCTCTTTTAATGTCTCTCTTTCAAATGTATCAGGTTCTATCTTTTCAGGATCTGTGGTATGGTATTTCATATCCATGATCGCTGAGGCAAGAAACTCGGTAGTTGCAAAACCCTGGTTAAAGGTAGCCGCTTTTTTGATCTTTTGAACCAGTTCAGCAGGGATCACCTCGTTGGTTTCGTGGTGTCTTAAAAATTGATTAATCACCTTATCTGTGGATAACCA
>JAHELO010000356.1 GCA_024644145.1 Christiangramia sp. | reverse complement strand
GGTCTTCCTATTAGAATGTTCATGATAGATCCTGCTCCTTTTGCTGAGGACGAAGAAATGGAAACAGCTGAACAGGAAGCTTTAAAGGATATGCGAAAAGTATTCATTAATCCGCAAATAGTGGAGGAAAGCGGGGAAGAATGGGCTTTTAGCGAAGGTTGCCTGAGCATTCCAGAAGTTAGAGAAGACGTGTTTAGAAAACCGGATATCATTATAGAATATTATGATGAAAACTGGGAAAAGCATACTGAAAAATATTCAGGTCTTGCAGCACGGGTGATTCAGCATGAATATGATCATATTGAAGGTATCCTGTTTACAGATAAGCTATCCAGCCTGAAAAAGAGATTGATAAAAGGTAAACTTGCAAATATTTCCAAAGGTAAGATCAATGTGGAATACAAAATGCGTTTTCCACTGGCAAAAAAAGCTAGATAAAGGCTTTGATTATTGAAGTGAGCACTTGATATTTGCCAACCTAAATTTTTAATGTATTATGGGATTAGATAAAATTCTTGCTATTTCTGGAAAACCGGGATTATTTGAGCTAACCGCTCAAACCAGAGGAGGCTTTGTTGCAAAATCTTTACTAGACGGGAAGAAGATCGCAGTTAACATGCGTCATAATGTTAGTATTTTAAGTGAGATTGCGATCTATACTTATACCGAAGAAATTCCACTTGGAGAAGTATTTCAGAAGATCAAGGATAAGGAGAATGGAGGAGAGACCATAAGTCACAAATCCTCGAAAAAAGAACTGGAGAACTATTTTTCAGAAGTCCTGCCAGATTTTGATGAAGACAGGGTGTACGCGAGTGATATGAAGAAGATCTTCCAGTGGTATAATATTCTGATCACAAATGGCTTTACCGATTTTTCGAAGGAGGAAAAAGCTGAACAAAATAAAGACGAAGAAGAATAGACTTTTTAGTCTTCCCTGTAAAAAGCTGAAATTTTTAATTTCGGCTTTTTTTTATGCCTAGAATTTGAGACCGAATATAATTGCCGACTCAAATCTATCCTGATATTCAGATACCACATAATCCAGTCTTAGAAATCTGAATTTTCCGAAACCCAGATTATCTATTCCCACTGAATATTCTGAATAAGGATTCCTTTCCTTAGTGGCCAAACGGTGGGTGCCTACTATTAAATTATAATTCAATTTATTCAAAAGGGGTAATTTTCCCAGGATCCAACCCTGAAAATCATGTTCAGCATGAAACTCAGCGTAATTCTGGTTAGTGCTGAAGCTGTAATAAGGCATTAAATTAAATTTTCCAAGATAACTTCCAAATGCGATCCTTGTCTGGTTGGCGTTAAAATGCTGGAAATCTACCAGGCTGATACCTTCGGCGTTATAAAATATCCCACCGTTGATTAAATACTTAAAGTATCCTTTATTCCCCAATTCCAGGTCCTGCCACAGCTGTGCCTTAAACTGATCATAGTTGTAGTTCCTGTCACTTGCTGCCATGCCTTTCTCCCATGCAACTTGAATTTTAGGAAATTTAGATTCATTTACATTATACCTGCCATATGGATAACTCATGTATTTTTGATCGAAAGTAATTTGAGCGCTTAAACCAGACTTCAGGATACTATGTTTTTGAAAGGGAATGCTCCCGAAATTTTCAGGTTGTAATGGGTTATTGGATGAGTACTCCCGGGATTTCCAGTCTATGATCACCTGATCTGTATTATTTAAAAGCGCCTTTCTCTGTTCCCAGCTTAATTGCCCTGATATACGTATTCCCGGGTAAATCTCCTGATCGTAAGTGATTTTGCCGTATTTTTTCTCGTATAGTTTTAAATAGTTTCGTTCAAAGAATATTGTGGTTATGCTGTTGAGCACCGGGGAAATGGCTTCTCTGGAATTGATTTGTTCCGTTGAAATTCCACCTGAGACCCTTAATGTCGGTCTGCTGAAGTTATTGAATTTCTTTTCAAAGCCTCCGCTAAATCTAAGCCGTTCCTCACTTAGACCGTAATCCACTTCAGAAAAGATTTTCCAGTAATTTTCCTGCTCCTGCCCGGTTCGTTGCGTGAAAGTAAGATCTAATCCAGTGTTCCAGCCCTGAACCGTATTAAAACCGATTCCTGAAACAGGCGCACTTATGCTGAAATGCCGGTGCTTCCAGGAATTTCTATAAGAGTACCCAAAAATTATATCTGTAAGGTCGAATTTGTTTTCCAGAGCATCCAGCGAGTCCTTATAAATTCTGGAATTTCTTTTCTCCTGGATACTGTCCTTTTGAAGATAATCCTGAATTTCCTCACCGGTAAGCGGAACAGGCCTGTTCTTTTGCCAGTATAAAGAGTCCTTTTTATTGGCCTCCTTCTGAAAGTTTAAAATCTCTCTCTTAAAGCTTTTCGCTCCAAAATCCGGTGTAAAATCGTAATTGCTGTAAACCGCGGTAAATCTCCCATCACCTCCAAATCCGAACATCTTAAAACTGAAATCCACACTCTGGGAGATCTGTATAAATAGCTGGTTTTTCTCTGAGTACTTGTAATTTTGTTTGAAAATTAGTTCCTCTATTGGTGGTACCTGCACAGCTTTACCCGTCGTGGTAAGTTCTACCCCGTAGATCTGCCAGAGATCTTCAACGATAT
>JAHELO010000027.1:9028-10319 GCA_024644145.1 Christiangramia sp. | reverse complement strand
ATTGAAGCCAATAAGGAAGAATGAACTTATACTAGTGAGCTCCCAGAATACAAATAAAGTAATCATATTATCTGAAAGAACCAGCCCCAGCATGGCCCCCATAAAAGAAGCCAGGTAACCATAAAAGCGATCCAGATATTCGTGCCCTTTTAAATATGAGGAAGTGTATGCAAAAACCAGAAATCCTATCCCAGTGATCATGAGGGAGAACAAAAGAGAAAGCCCATCCAGCTTAAACCCAAGGTCAACATTAAAGGAAGGGATCCATTCGTAAGACCTCATAATAACTTCACCTTCGGCTATAGTGGGAATAAACTGAAAAAAATACAGGAATAAACCAAGCGGAATTAATGAAGATAGAATTGCCAGCTTACCTTTAAAAAATCTCCCCGCAAAAACGAGGAATATAGAAAATAAAAAGCCTGTAAGAATTGCGGTAAGCATACTTATTAAAATCTGTTTCCCGCAAATATAATAGTTATTATTGAAGATATAGTTTGTAGCTTATAGGAATCCTCTACTATCAACCGCTAATATTTATAATTAGAAGTCTGGTTCAAAATGCCAATTGATGGGCTCTGAAATTATTACGGCACTATTCAAAAGGGATCAATTCGAAAAAATAATTGGCCTAACTAAGTTAATTTCGGAATTCTATGAAGGCTAATAACTTCGATAAAATCTTTACATTAGGACCCATCTCAAAATCTTAGCATGTATAAAATACTTTTTGCAATTATCCTAGTGGCATTCACTGGAAATGCCCAGACCAATTCTTATAAGATCTCTTTTGAAAATGCTGTTCATCACGAAGCAAAGGTTCAATTGAGTATACCTGAGGTAAAATCCAATTCCCTTATTATTAGAATGAGCAGGACTTCTCCGGGCAGATACGCACTGCATGAATTTGTAAAAAATGTTTACGGACTCAAAGCGACCAATAGCCAGGGAGAGCCTTTAAAGATTGAACGCCGGGATCCCTATTCATGGACAGTAAGTAACCATGATGGCACCGTGAATATAGAATACACTCTTTTTGGCAATCGCGGCGATGGCACCTATTCGCAAATTGACAGAACACATGCACATCTTAATATACCTGCTACTTTTATGTATGCTGAAGGCTATGAACACAGGCCTGTACGGGTTAATTTCAAGGTGCGCGAGTACCTGAACTGGAAGGTAGCAACGCAACTAAAAAAGGAAACCGAAAATATTTACTGGGCTCCAGATCTCTATTATTTTATGGATAGTCCCACTGAGATTAGCGATTTCGACATAAGATCTTTCA
>JAHELO010000027.1:0-9018 GCA_024644145.1 Christiangramia sp. | reverse complement strand
TGAAGGACAGGAAATAGAATTTGTGATCCATCATCAGGGAACAGAAGTAGAAATCGATCAATATTTCGATCAGGTTAAAAGAATAGCAGAACAGGAAAAGAATGTCTATGGGGAATTACCTGATTTTGATTATGGCCGGTATACTTTCCTTGCCTGTTATATGCCTAACGTGTCTGGAGATGGGATGGAGCATAGAAACAGCACTATTCTAACTGATACTGATGCTCTGGCGGAAGGCGGAATGAAAGGTAATATTGGAACCGTAGCCCATGAATTTTTTCATGCCTGGAATGTAGAACGAATCCGACCAGCGGAGCTGGAACCATTCGATTTTTCTGAAGCAAATATGACAGGTTCCCTCTGGTTTGCGGAAGGTTTTACAAGTTATTATACAGGATTAATGCTATGCAGAGCTAATATCACCAGCCCGCAGGAATACATAGAAAGCCTCTCAGGAACTTTTAATTATGTGTGGAATTCTCCCGCCCTCCAATATTTTAGCCCAGTGGAAATGAGCCACCAGGCTGTTTTTGTAGACGCCGCTAAATCTGTTGATCCAACCAACCGGGAAAATACTTTTATATCTTATTATTCATACGGAAGTATTCTGGGCCTGGCATTAGACCTGTCCCTAAGAGAAAAGGATCTAAACCTTGATGATTTTATGAAACTCATGTGGAAAAAGTATGGAAAACCAGAAGTAGCCTACACCCTAAAGGATATAGAATTGACTTTAAAGGACTATGCAGGTGATAAATATGCTTCAAACTTTTTCGAGAAGTATATTCACCATAGCGGAATGCCCGCTTATAAGGATCTCTTTAGATCTGTAGGGGTGAACTTAACTCAGGAAATGGGTAAAAGATATTTCGGAGCTGATCTAAAAGAAACAGACAAAGGTCTGGAGATCACGAGAAACACATTTAAAGGCAGTCCGGCTTACGCGGCCGGCCTGAATGCAGGTGATCTAATAACCGAAATTGATGGTACTGAAATTACCGGAGTCAAAGAATTTAACGTCCTGGTAAAAAATTCTGATAAAGGCAGCCTGGAAATAAAATTCACCCGATACGGTAAGGAGCATAATACTGTAGTCCAGTTAAAACCCAGTCCTGCTTATTCAATAACTTTGGATGAAAAGGCCTCCAGGGAAGAAATTAGAAACCGGAACAATTGGTTGGACCCTAAATAATAATAAATAAAAAGGCCTTTCAATCGAAAGGCCTTTTTTATAAAAAATTATCTTCTGAAAATTAATCTGCCAGAATAATGGCTTTATTATCTTTCATTTCAAGAACTCCTCCTTTAATAGTATAATAAAGAACATCAGCCTCAGAAGATTCTGTTCTGAAACCCGCCTGGTCCTTTCTCTTGATCTCATTCTGGCTTCCGGCGGTAAGATTAATCTTTACATCACCTTCAGTCAATGTAGAAACAATAGGAGCGTGATTATTCAACATTTGAAATTCACCATCGTGTCCCGGTACTTTTACCGCATCCACTTCTGCTCTAAACACTACAGCTTCTGGAGTTACTATCTCTAAATACATTCTTTTCTATTTAGTATTGGGTAATGAGTAGTAAGTAATAAGCAGTTAGAATTCAGATCTCTCAATTCTAACTGCTCAAAACCTTTTACCATTTATGATTCAGCAAGCATTTTCTCACCAGCTTCAATCGCTTCTTCAATAGTTCCCTTAAGGTTGAAGGCAGCTTCAGGAAGATGATCTAATTCACCATCCATGATCATATTGAAACCTTTGATAGTATCCTTAATATCTACAAGCACACCCTTAAGACCAGTAAACTGTTCTGCAACGTGGAATGGCTGAGAAAGGAAACGCTGAACACGTCTTGCACGTGATACTGCAAGTTTATCTTCTTCAGAAAGCTCTTCCATACCTAGAATCGCAATAATATCCTGAAGTTCTTTATATCTCTGTAATAACTCTTTTACTCTTTGAGCACAGTCATAATGCTCATTCCCTAAAATATCTGGAGTAAGAATTCTTGAAGTAGAATCCAATGGATCCACCGCAGGATAGATACCAAGCTCCGCAATCTTACGGGAAAGTACCGTAGTAGCATCCAGGTGAGCAAACGTAGTTGCCGGTGCCGGATCTGTAAGGTCATCTGCAGGTACATAAACAGCCTGTACAGATGTAATCGAACCGTTTTTAGTAGAAGTAATTCGTTCCTGCATCGCACCCATTTCGGTTGCTAGCGTTGGCTGATATCCTACCGCAGAAGGCATACGTCCAAGAAGTGCAGACACCTCTGAACCTGCCTGTGTAAAACGGAAAATGTTATCAACAAAGAAAAGAACGTCTTTCCCCTGACCTTCTCCAGCACCATCACGGAAATATTCCGCAATAGTAAGACCAGAAAGAGCCACACGAGCACGAGCTCCAGGAGGTTCGTTCATCTGACCGAAAACGAAAGTCGCTTTCGAATCTTTCATTACTTCTTTATCAACTTTTTGAAGATCCCATCCGCCTTCTTCCATAGAATGCATGAAATCATCACCGTATTTTATAATTCCAGATTCTAACATCTCTCTAAGAAGGTCATTCCCTTCACGAGTACGCTCACCAACTCCTGCAAATACAGAAAGTCCACCGTGACCTTTAGCAATGTTATTAATCAATTCCTGGATAAGTACTGTTTTTCCAACTCCTGCACCACCAAAAAGACCAATCTTACCACCTTTTGAGTAAGGCTCAACAAGATCGATTACTTTAATTCCGGTAAACAGAACTTCAGTAGACACAGATAAGTCCTCAAATTTTGGAGCTTCACGGTGAATAGGAAGACCGTTTTCACCACCTTTTGGCAAATCACCTAGACCGTCGATAGCATCACCAATTACGTTGAAAAGACGCCCGTAAACATCTTTACCAATTGGCATTTGAATAGGATTTCCAGTAGCTACAACTTCAACACCACGGCTAAGACCGTCAGTTGAATCCATGGAAACTGTTCTTACAGTTTGCTCTCCAATATGAGACTGCACCTCAAGAACCAAAATAGAACCATCTTTTCTGGTAATTTCCAAAGAATCGTAGATCTTTGGCAGTTCAGCGTTTTCTGAGTCGAACACAACGTCAACTACAGGACCAATTATCTGGGCAACTTTACCTGTGACTTTAGACATTTATCTAATTCTTTAATTTTTAATAGTAAAATTCAAAAACCTATTTAACTGACTTAAAAAATGATAAACCAGAAACAGGTCATTTTCAGGCTGCAAAGATAAATTTTTCTGGCAAAAAACATATCGAAAAATTGATAAGTTTTGAATGTTTGGCAAAACCGCTAAAAACCTGATTTAAAAGCATCCATTCCCTGAAATAAAAAACCCTTCTGAATTCTCACAGAAGGGTTTCAATAATCTATTTTTATTAGTATTTATTCAACCGTAACCGATTTTGCAAGGTTTCGTGGCTGATCCACATTTTTACCCAGCATTACGGCAATATGATATGACAGTAATTGCAGCGGGATAGTGGTTAATAATGGCGTTAATGACTCCATAGTTTCAGGAACCTCTATCACATAATCAGCAAGATCTCTAACTTCCTCATCACCTTCAGTAACTACAGCAATAATCTTTCCTTTCCTGGATTTGATTTCCTGAATATTACTCACAACCTTCTCATAATGACCTTTTTTAGTAGCGATTACCACAACCGGCATTTGTTCATCTATAAGGGCAATAGGGCCATGCTTCATTTCTGCAGCAGGATATCCTTCTGCATGTATATAAGAAATCTCCTTAAGCTTTAAAGCCCCTTCAAGAGCAACCGGGAAGTTATATCCACGTCCTAAATACAAGCAGTTAGGAGCATCTTTATATTTACTCGCAACTTCCTGAATCAGGCTGTCAGACTCAAGTGCCTTCTGAATTTTACCAGGGATTCTCTCAAGCTCCTGCAAATGGAACTGAAAATCGCTATGAGAAATAGTACCTTTAAACTTACCAAGTTTCAGAGCCATCAAAGTTAGCACTGTTATCTGAGTAGTAAATGCCTTGGTTGAAGCTACCCCAATTTCCGGTCCGGCATGAGTATATGCACCTGCATGAGTTTCCCTGGAAATGGAAGACCCCACCACATTACAAACACCAAAGGCAAAAGCCCCTTTTTCTTTAGCCAGCTTTATAGCAGCCATGGTATCTGCAGTTTCTCCACTTTGAGAAATTGCTATAACCACATCGTTTTCTGAAATTACCGGATTTCTATATCTGAATTCCGAAGCATATTCAACTTCCACAGGAATTCTCGCTATATCTTCAAAAATATACTCTGCAACAAGACCTGCATGCCAAGAAGTACCACAGGCAACAATTATAAAACGCTTTGCATTGGCAATGCGCTCCATATTATCATCTACCCCGGCCATTCTAATAATACCCTGATCTACCAGCATTCTACCCCTGTAGGTATCACTAATCGCATTTGGCTGCTCATGAATCTCTTTAAGCATGAAATGATCGTAACCACCTTTTTCTATTTGCTCGAGATTCAACTGCAGCTCCTGTATATAAGGATCTACTAAAGTATCATCTTTGATCTTCCTGATCTTTACCTCCTTATGCCTTCTAATAACTGCCATCTCACCGTCTTCCAGGTAGATAGCATTATTAGTAAACTCGATGAAAGGAGAAGCATCTGAAGCTACGAAAAACTCATCTTCACCAACACCAATCGCAAGTGGACTTCCTAAACGAGCCACCACCAATTCATCTGGCTTGCTTTTATTAAACACTGTAATAGCATAAGCTCCTACCGTTTGATTTAAAGCAATCTGTACAGCTTTTCCAAGCTTTACATTTTCTTTAATTATTACATCTTCAATAAGATTCACCAATACCTCTGTATCAGTATCACTTTTAAAAGTATATCCTCTTTTAATCAATTCCTTCTTAAGAGAATCGTAGTTTTCGATTATCCCATTATGTATAATAACAAGATCCCCAGAATTGGAATAATGAGGATGTGAATTTACATCATTCGGCTCCCCATGAGTAGCCCATCTGGTGTGACCTATTCCAACAGTACCATCAGTAGTGATCTCACTTTCAAGGCGGGTTTTAAGATCAGCAACTTTTCCTTTGGTTTTGCTCATCTTTAATTCTTTCCCGTCATACAATGCTATCCCGGCACTGTCATATCCCCTGTATTCTAATCTTTGTAGTCCTTTTAGAACGATTGGGTAAGCTTCCCTATGTCCTATGTATCCAACAATTCCACACATAATTCCTTCTAATTAAAGTTGGTATAGTAAATTTTTAATTTCAATCGTTTATTCTCGTCATTAGATGCGTTCCCATGCAATACAGTTCCGGTTGGTGTAAGAGAGTTCACCGAAGGGATCTGATCTACAAGATCAGGCATTTCTCTAGTGGCAGACATAAGAGATCCACCAATAGATCCCTGGGCACCTCTGGCCACCACCGTATTAATATTAGGAACTATTACAAGCCCTAATTTTACATTCTCTGCACCATCATTAATGATACTACTAACATGGTTGGTAATTCTAAGGTTATAGAATTTCCCCGTTTCATCCTCAGACACTACTTCAGAAAAATTAGTAAGAGACATATCCGGGTTGGTTACACTATAACTTGCGTCCAGGGCATAATCAGCCAGAAATGTATTATTAGTGAGATCATATAAATAAAGTCTCCTTGGCTGGTCACCGTCACTAATAAGATCATTATTCACATAGAAGGTTAGATCTGCTTCGTTAACCAGCAATTCTTCATTTTTAAGAGCCTCTAATACATCAGCATCAGGAAATAATTCTATAACCGCCATACTACCTTCCTGGGCTTTCAAATAAAGATTTTCTGCCCCGGTCTCTTCTGTTTGAGATCCTATTATCTGAACTATCTCCTCTGGAAATTCCCCTTTAAACGTATTAAACCGGTTTCCGTTTAAATTCAGATCATATCGCGCACGTACTGGTTCTGTTTCACCTTCAACCCCGGAATCCCTTTTATAGTAAAGACTGATCCTGGGAGAAGCATTTTGCCCTGACAGATCCAGTAAAACCTGGCTTCCACCAGAACCATTAGGCTCTGCTTTTATAAAAAGGCTACGGAAATAATTTTTAAAATTGCTATTATTCAGCAGGTCACCAGAACCTTCTTTGGCAATTATCTTTTGCTGAAAAAAGTCTACCGGTAGTTTTATCCTTAATGCAGGAGCATTTACGATGGTATCGTTCTCTCCATTAGCTCCAACTTCGTAAGAGGTAAAAGAAAGCGAAGACGGTTTAAAATCCTCCTCTACAAACAGAGCGCTTCCTACTATATTCTGCTCTACCTGATCCTGCTGATCTGAATAATATTTCTGACGCTGCTCAAAACCAACATTCGGATCAAAATCATTCAGAAAAAATGAAGTTTCAAAAACCGAAACCTTAAATGACTCATTCCCATACAGGGAATCCAGTTCATATATAATCTGATCGTCTGTAGAAGCCGAAGATTGAGTTGAGAAAAATGGGATGGTCATTACCACACTATCCAACTGAGCATTTTCTCCAAAACTAGGATTCTCAGCCGATAGGGTAACTTGCGTAACTAAACTCGCAGCACTTTCTCCGTAAACAGGATGATTATTAACACCCAGAATATTATTAGACAGGTTATTGGTCTGGATAGAATTCACTTTTTGCGAATAAGCCTTAACCTCAACCTCTCTTAATTCAACATTAGAAGGATTATTTATAATTTCACCCCCTATTTCTGTGAAATCCTCATCGCATCCAATAAATGCGAAAACAATAGCCATACTAGCCATCGTCTGGAACAATCTGTTTAATTTCATTTAATACTTTTACTTACTTTTCAGACAAAACTTTCGTGTCGTAAAACTCCTGATAGGCGTGAGAGAAATTTTCCTTTTCAGTATATGGAAGTACAGGCTTATTAAGCTTATCTACATAGGTTTTTAACTCTTCAGGTACATTATCACCACCCATAACCACAGCATCTGAATTATCTACAGCGGTTTTCAATAGATTGACGAAATTCGGAGTTTTCAAATGCTTTACATTCGCATTTTCCAACCCGTCAAATAATACTTTCTCACGCATTTCCTCATCTAACGTACCATCAAAACTTTGATTGTATACAGAGGTCACTATTTTCGAATCCCTGAACAAAGGTTCATTCCCATAGTAGTTTCTCAAATAAAGAGGTAACAGGGAAGACAACCATCCATGCACATGGATAATATCTGGAGACCAGTTTAGTTTCTTCACCGTTTCTATCACTCCTTTTGCAAAGAATATAGCCCGCTCATCATTGTCAGGAAAAAGATTACCATCCTCATCTGTAAGCGTAGCCTTTCTTTTAAAATAATCTTCATTATCTATAAAATAAACCTGCATTCTCTCTTTAGGAATAGAAGCCACCTTGATAATTAGAGGCATATCCAGGTCGTTAATGACAAGATTCATTCCTGAAAGCCTGATTACTTCATGTAATTGATGCCTTCTTTCATTGATATTACCGAACCTCGGCATAAATATTCTAATTTGCCCGCCAAGGTTATTCACCATTTTCGCAGCTTCAAAAGAGGTTGATGAGATATCGGTTTCAGGTAAGTAGGGTATAACTTCAGACGAGACGTATAAGACTCTCTTATCTTTCATAAATTCTTTGCTTTAGTTACGTTTCCGAATAAAAAACACGCAAAATTACAAAAATTTATGCAGATTGCCAGAGAAATCTTAAGTTTGCACGCTGTTAATTTTATAACAAAATGCAGATTTTTAGGGAGAAAGATCCACTTATTCAAGCCATTCAGAAGATAAAATCTGAAGGAAAAAGCGTTGGACTCGTTCCAACCATGGGAGCACTTCACGAGGGTCATCTTTCTCTGGTAAGTAACGCCTTACAGGATTCAGATCAGGTAGTGGTTAGCATATTTGTGAATCCCACCCAGTTCAACAACCAAGAAGATCTTGAAAAATATCCTAGGAATTTAGAAAAGGATCTTGAGCTTTTGCAATCTGAATTAAATGATATCTGGGTTTTTGCACCTACCGCGCAGGATCTGTATGGGAATAAAATTCTTTCTGAAAATTTTGATTTTGAAGGTCTGGAATCGGTAATGGAAGGAAAGTACCGGAACGGACATTTTGACGGCGTTGGCACGGTAGTAAAAAGATTATTCGAGATCATTACACCAGACAAGGCTTATTTTGGAGAAAAGGATTTTCAGCAATTACAAATAGTTAGAAAACTTACCGAAAAAACCGGGTTACCGGTAGAAATCGTAGGCTGCCCTATTTTAAGAGAAGAATCAGGGCTTGCAAGGTCTTCAAGAAATGAGCGTCTAAGTAGCCAAAATCGACAAAAAGCAGCCTTTATATATGAAACACTGCAGGATGTTAAGACTCTGTTTGGCACAAAAAGTGCTGAATACATCCACGAATGGGTAAATGACAGGTTTAAAGATCACCCCACCCTGGAACTTGAATATTTTGAGATCGCAGATTCCAGCACATTGAAAAAAATAGAAAAAAAGGAAAAAGGAAATAATTACAGGGCTTTTATCGCTGTGTACGCCGAAGAGATAAGGTTGATAGATAATATAGCTCTGGATAATTAAATTAAAAAATGCAGATTCACGTAGTAAAATCTAAAATTCATCGCGTAAAAGTAACCGGTGCCGATTTAAACTATATTGGAAGTATTACCATTGACGAGGACCTGATGGAGGCTGCCAATATCATTGAAGGAGAAAAAGTACAGATCGTCAACAATAACAATGGAGAACGCCTTGAAACCTATGTTATTCCTGGCCCGAGAAATACCGGCGAAATCACCCTCAATGGAGCGGCAGCAAGAAAAGTTGCAAAAGGCGACATTCTTATTATTATTTCTTACGGAATCATGGATATTGAAGAAGCTAAGAATTTCAAACCATCTCTGGTATTCCCAGATGAAGAAACAAATCTTTTGAAATAATCTCATTTGAATAAAAAACTCATAAAGAT
>JAHELO010000355.1 GCA_024644145.1 Christiangramia sp. | reverse complement strand
GCAACCCAGGCCGGAGCTTTATATGATTCTTTTGCAAACCTTACCGATGAGTTATTAAAAATTGGAAGGCAAATTGGCACAGTTCAAAATTCCTACGAAGGTGCCATGAAGAAACTTACAGGAAAAGGAAATTTGATAAGAAGAGTAGAAAAGCTGAAAAAATTAGGCGCTAAAGCCAGCAAACAACTGGATCAAAAGCTCCTGAACCGCGCACAGGCTGAAGATGAGGAAGAGGAAACTGAGAACCCAACCTTAAACCTTCGATAACAATCTACCCATGAAGAAAACCCTTATTTACATTTTAGGCGGAATATTCATTCTATGGCTGCTTTATTATGCATTCGTTTATTTTGTACCATACAGTGAAGGCACCCGTAGTGGTGAATTAATCAAATTCAGCCACAAAGGGGTAATAGTAAAAACCTGGGAAGGAGAGATAAGCCAGGGAATTAGCGGGGCTCAGATTTTTCAGTTTTCTGTGCTGGATAAACATGATGATGTGATCCAGAACTTGCAGGAATACGAGGGCAATTATGTGAAATTAACTTATGTAGAGCGCTTTGCGACCTTTTTCTTCTGGGGAGATACCAAATATTTTATCACGAACGTAGAAAAATCTGAAAGTCCACACTTTAGAAAATGATCATGCAAAAAGATTATAAAACCATTAAGGAAAGTCAGGTTGTGATTTCGGAGCTAATGCTTCCCTCTCATTCAAATTTCAACGGAAAAATACATGGCGGCTACATTCTATCGTTATTAGACCAGATCGCCTTTGCCTGCGCCTCCAAACACTCGGGAGCTTATTGTGTGACAGCCAGTGTAGATACCGTGGATTTTCTTAGACCAATAGAGATTGGAGAATTGGTTACCATGAAAGCCTCGGTGAACTATGTGGGTCACAGCTCTATGGTGATTGGGATTCGCGTTGAAGCTGAAAATATTCAGACGGGAGATAAAAAGCATTGCAATTCATCATATTTCACGATGGTTGCAAAAAATTCCAAAGGAGAATCGGTAGCGGTTCCCGGTCTTATCTTAAAGACGGATAATCAAATTAGGAGATTTGCTAAGAGTATTAAAAGGAAGAATATGAAGAAAAACAGGACCCGGGAATTTCAGGAAACCGATTTTTCATCAGATAAATACCTTCATATACTGGAAGATCACAAGGCCAAAATTGAACTGGATTCTTGAAATCATATGGATTCATAGCTGCGATTTTTCTCGCTATTGGTGTCGCCTACTTTTTTCCACAGGGGATTGAATTACTCCCTTTAAAGACCATTACCGATATTGGTATTGGCTTAATATTTTTATTCTACGGCTTAAAGCTCTCACCTGCTGAATTTAAGGCCGGTTTTTTTAATTACAAGGCCCATATTACCATTCATCTAACCACTTTCATCATATTCCCTCTCTTATGTTTATCATGTCTACCATTATTTGAAAACGGATTAAAATCTGACCTGTGGATCGCGCTATTCTTTCTGGGAACCCTACCCTCAACGGTTTCCTCCTCTGTAGTAATGGTCGCACTGGCCAAAGGTAATCTTCCCACCGCAATCTTTAATGCCAGTTTATCTGGCCTTATTGGCATTGTAGCAACCCCCATGTGGATTGGTTTTGTACTGGATAAAACTACCGATTTCGACTTTTTGAATGTGCTTCTGAAATTATTTTTACAGATAGTGCTGCCTTTGATCATCGGCCTCAGCCTGCAAAGATCATTTGGTTACTTTGCTCGTAAACATGGTAAAAAACTAAGCTTATTTGATAAAGCCACTATTCTTTTAATCATTTATTCCAGTTTCAGTTCCTCATTTTCTTCCAGGCTGATAAGATCTATTGAAGCATATGAACTATTTAAAATGGCCATGATTGTTCTGGCATTGTTCTTTATTGTTTTCTTAGGTCTTGCTTTCTTCTCTAAGCTGATAGGATTTAATACAAGAGATAAGATCGCAGTACAATTCTGCGGAACAAAAAAATCACTTGTCCATGGCTCGGTTATGGTGAAGATATTATTCGGCAATGCCGCAAATTCGGGATTACTTTTATTACCGGTGATGCTATATCATTCTCTCCAATTGATCCTGGTTGCCTGGTTCGCGGAGAAATATCGCAAACGAAATATCCAGGATTGAATGAAATTACGGAATTAAATAAAGAGCTATTTCTGCAAGATTTATGGTTAATAATACCCAGCCAGCCACAAGTAGCAATCCTCCGAAGGGTGTAACTGGTCCCAGGATTTTAATCTTTTTTCCTCGGGACGAGCTCCAGGTTAACCCATAGATACTAAAGGAAAAAAACAAAATTCCAAGAATAAAGCACCACGCCATTAGTGTTTGCAAAGCAACTGAAAATGGAAAAGTGATCCCACAGATTATCAGGATCAGGGCGTGATACATCTGATATTTCACTCCGGTCTCAAAACTTTTTAGCTGATCTGTATTAAAGCTTTTTTTTAAGGCATGCGCACCAAAAGCTCCCAGGATTACAGCCAGGGTCCCTAAACATCCCCCTAAGATCAATACAAGTTCTTTCATAAATTGAGCATAAAAAAAGGTCATTTCAAAGAAATTGAAATGACCTTTTAAAAGTTGATCTGTTTTATTTACTTA
>JAHELO010000354.1 GCA_024644145.1 Christiangramia sp. | reverse complement strand
GCACGATGCGCGATGATTTTAATGGATCTATTCCCAGGTTTAATTTAAAATCTTTTAGAATAATATTTTTAGAACCATTGCTCATTATATGATCACCTTCAGGTACAATAATATCATAAGCGTGATTGTCCTGACCGGTAATTTCGAAAACTGCCGCAGAAGCGTTATTAGAAGCCTCCAGCAAAATATCTCCGGTTACAGATCTTGAATTATCTGGATTAAGTATTACAGATCCTCCCTGGCGGGCATCGATATTGGCAAAATTCATATTTGCAGTAGTGTGAATTTCTACAGGCTCAATGATAGTGACCGATGCCGTAAAATTGGCAGTGGCCGTATTTTGAGCAATTAAACTAACTGGAAACCAGATTAGTAAAAACAATATGAATTTATAATTTTTCACGGCTTAAAAGTAATAAAAATTACGATGAAGCACATTTAAAATCGATGAAATACAAATTAATTTTAAAGAAATTTTAATAATTCTTCCTACAATTATGATATTTTAACAGGAATTATAATTGTAAGTATTGAAGTATCAATTGTTTATCATGTAAAATGCTTGGGCAGAGGGAGTGGAGTAGGTGTCAACCTCGGTTAATTATTTATATAACTATTTAATAGAATTTTTATTAAACTGGATTTCTTCCAAAAAAAAGGGAAGGCCAACGCCTCCCCTCTCAATTTACTATAATAGTATATACTAATTTTTCACCACGGCGGCATCACCTTCAAGCATTGCGAAAAATTTATCCAGGTTAGGAATTATCACAATTCTTGTTCTACGGTTTTTAGCCATATTGTCTTTATTGGTATTCTCTACTAGTGGCTGGTAACTGCTTCTACCCGCAGCAATAAGTTTAGATGGATCTACATTATATTTATCCTGTAGCAGTCTCACAATAGAAGTTGCTCTTCTAACGCTAAGATCCCAGTTATCTTTTAGATAGGAATCTTTAACCATTGTCCTGTCATCGGTGTGACCTTCTATCATTACTTCCATAGCAGGTTCACTGTTAATTACTTCGGCAAGTTTTTTAAGCAGTGGTTGAGCTTCTTTGGTCACTCTATAGCTTCCGCTTCCAAATAAGAGTTTATCTGAAACATTTATCATAACAACAGTTTCATCCACGCTTATATCGATATCATCTTCATCTGCACCTTCAGTAATATTTTGTTTCAGGTTATAAGATACCGCAAGATTAATAGAATCTTCAAGGGTCTTGGCCTCTTTTACTTTCTCAGGGTCAATCTTTGCGATGGTCTTACGCATCTTATCTTTGGTATTCTTAGACATCACCGTAAGGTCATTCATTTCCATCATCCCTTCATTCTCGGTTCGTAAGGAATTGATCTTAGAATTATATTCAGCGACCCTTTGTTCAATTAGAGCGTATTTCTCTTCAATTTCTTCCTTTTCTACACGGGTTTTCTGTAGGGTACTTTTGGTGTCGTTCAATTCACCTTCAAGCGCAACATATTTTTTCTTTGATACACATGAGGTTAACATTGTAGCTGCTAAAACGGTCACCGTTATTACTCTCTTCATAAATCAGGTATTTTTTTAGTTAATTTTGATTAAATACTTAGTTTGATGTTCCACCTATTAAATGCGAGAATAATGCCAATGACCTCTAAGCATTGGCCGGATGGTCTTATATTGATATGATGACTCCCTCCCAGGCAGGTCCTTTCTCTTCAGGCATAGGTAATTAACCGGTTAAATTGTTTGGTTTATTTTTAACTGACCAACTTAACTATAGAATAATGAAGTCATATTGACTTATAATAAACTGTGGAATTTTCTGTATATACTGTAGGTTTTATCCACACTTTCTATGAAATACAATTGATATTAAAAACCTTTATTTTAGGGTAATTTTAGCCTGTTTTAACAGAAGTTTACCAGTATTAAGGATTTTTATACTTCGTGAAATAGTATCGAAACAATAACTTTGAGAAATCCTAAATTTTGCTGATTGTCTAACAAGAAAAAAAAGATATTTAAGATACTCCGGATCCTGGGGAAGATCTTCCTTGGTATAATTATTTTCCTAATTCTTCTGATCTTATTTGTAAGGAGTCCATGGGGACAGGATATAATAATAGACAAGGTCATAAGTTCTGTTGAAAAAAAGACCGGAGCAGATATAGACCTGGAAAAACTTTTCCTGAAATTTAATGGAGATCTTCAGATAGAAGAACTTTTAATAAGAGAACCTTCTGGTGACACCCTGGTGTATGCTGGAAGTATCAGTGCCAATATTCCTTTGTTACCTATAATACGATCTGGAAATTTCGGGGTGGATGCAATCCAGGCCCGGAAGGTAAGAGCTCAGGTGCATCGAAAAGACTCAATTTCAGGATTCAATTATGAATTTTTAACTAGGGCCTATGCCGGGGATACCACGCAGCAGGTAACAACGACAGATACTACATCTGCACCAATGGAAATAAGTATTGGGGATATAGATTTTCAGGATTTTAATATAATATACAGGGATGACGTATCGGGTATCGATTCTCAATTAAAATTTGAATTACTGCAACTGGAATTTAATAGAACAGACCTTCAGAAAATGGTATTTAATGCCGGGAAGGTTAAATTTCAGAATGCTGACTTAAAGTA
>JAHELO010000353.1 GCA_024644145.1 Christiangramia sp. | reverse complement strand
TCTGAGAATTTCTGCGACGAATTTTTCAAAAGGAAATCCGGAGGGGCCCAGTTCATAAATAGCTTTTTTCAAACTATAACGTGAAGCATACGCGCCCTTATAGTGTTTTAATAATGTGAAGGCTTTATTATATAGTTCTTTAGTGGAAATTTCCTGATAGAGGTCTTCCCTTATTTCATTCAGAATTGAAGATACCATGTTCTCATTCGCGCCGCTTTTAAATAAAGATCGTTTTAGTTTGGCTAATGAAAACTTAACTTTCTCTCCGGAAGATTTTATGATATCTGGTTCCTGAACTTTCATCCTTTTTTAATGTTTTAGTTCAGACCTGTTTTCCAAAAAGCCTTTTAACATGAGGTTTATTAAGTTCCAGGATCGTAAAAATTCCAAGAAGTATCCCCAGGACCCCGGTTAGGCAATTGATAATTGCCATTACAAAAATGAAATCATAATTTCTGGTCTCCCCTAGATATTTTGCAGTTAGGAGTGTAAGGATTCCCAAAACCAGAAGAAAGAGAAAGACCATAATGCCAATACAAATAACCAATAGACTACCAAAATGAGATTGAGCTTCTGGGGTGCCCTCATTATAAAAAAGAAAAACTCCAAGGAATATATAAAAGACTGGAAGGAAGGCGAATAACAGAATCAAAATTCCCTTAATGATATAAAGGATCCTGAAAATTCTAAGATTATGGTCTTCAACTTGCATGTTATAATTGATTAAGAATGAGGGTTTTCATCGAAACTTACCATCCAGTTAATACCGAATTTATCTGTTAGCATTCCAAAGTAAGAACCCCAAAAAGTTTTACCCATAGGCATCATAACCTGCCCACCCGAAGAAAGTGCATTGAAGATACGGTTAGCTTCTTCTTTTTCTCCAGTGTTCACAGAAATGGAAAAATTATTACCCTGTTTAAAGCCTTTTGCCCATTCCCCTCCGGTATCACTGCCCATCAATAAGGTTTCTTTACTTACAGGAAGAGATACATGCATTATTTTATCTTTTTCTTCATCTTTTACCGGGGGTATTCCTTCCTGTGGCGGCATTTCAGCGAAAGTACTTACCTGCTGAAATTCTCCACCAAATATCGATTTATAATGATCAAAGGCCTCTTTGCAGTTACCGTCAAAAGTTAGGTATACATTTATTGTGGTATCCATATTGCATAGATTTTAAGTTAGTATTCATCGTAAATATTCTATAGTACTGCAGGCTAAATGATGGGAATCTTTGAGGAATTAGACTTTATTCCAAAACCATGTAAGTAGGTATTACCTAATCCCGGAGTTGAGAGGCTTATTAAATTTAACCATTAATTTCCAGATGTACTGCTAAAATCATAATGAGATTACTAATCCAATAGATTTTATTCAATTTAATTGAAATATTTAATTGGTTTTTAAAAATCTGAGAATCAAATAATTGAGGGAATTTTTAATATCTTTATAAGGATGTATTAAAAAACCAGGAAATTATGAGACGTATACTTTGTATGATTTTAATGATTTCGCTTTGTAATCTGGGCTTCACCCAGCAACAGCAAAATCAGCAACAGCCGCAGACCTTTCTTACATTTGAATTCATGAAAGTGGATAACGACCAGGAAACTTTCTATACAGAGACCGAGGATTTCTGGGAGAAGATCCATGAGCAAAGGGTTGCCAGCGGAGATATAGTAGGATGGGACCTTTGGCGTTTATTGCCCGGGGGAGAAGATCAGGGTTATCAATATTTAACGGTAACCGTATTTGACGATCCTCTAAAAATGATGAACGCTGGAGAAGGAGTCATAGAAAGTGCAAAGATGGCTTATCCCGACCTGAGTGATGAAGAGATTGAAAACCGGGTTAATCTGGCGGGTGGTTCCCGTGATCTGGCAGTAAGGCTTTATTTACAGGTGATAGACCGTACCAGTCCTTATTATGAAATGAAAGAAGGAATGATCGCAGCCATGGATCTTATGAAGGCTGATTATTCCAATACTGAAGCTTATGAAAAAGCAGAGAAAGAGACTTTCAAACCCTGGCACCAGAAGATGGTTGATGGTGGCGCAAAGGGTGAATGGCAGCTTATAAAAGTTTTAGTCCCCCAGGGAACAGATGTTTATGCCAGTCACCTAACAGTTAATTTCTTTGATAGCTGGAAACATATGTTGGATTCTAATTCTTTTGACACTGGTAGTTCTCCAGAGGATCAGAAAAAGATGAGTGATGGTCTTAAAACCAGAGAACTTAAATGGACCTATCTAGGCGTTCTGGAAAAGATGGTTAGAAAATAATCTTTAATAGTGACTTAATTAAAAGCCCTTTATCTTTAGAAAGGGCTTTTTTGTGTTTGCAATGATTAATAATGTTATGCAATAAGCTTTTGCTTTTGATGCCTGATAGCATCCTTAACTACATGAAATATATCCTTTTTCATTAACTGGTATTTCGAGTTAAATTCATGCATTTTTATTAAAAGCTTACGATGTTCATGCTTGTAATTACATTCTTTTTGATATGGTTCAAGGTTTAAAAAAAGGATCTTTACACCATTCTTATGCATGGTCACATCACTTAAAAGATTGGATACCTCATTCTTTAATCTTGCAAGATCTTCCAGGCTTTCTTTAGCTTTCCGG
>JAHELO010000352.1 GCA_024644145.1 Christiangramia sp. | reverse complement strand
GCGCCCCAGCTAAAATTCGTCATGATAAGGGCAAAAACAACCCCCGCTGCCATTCCTAATAAAATCTGCCAATGCAGTGCTAGTTTTTTCATTTTTCAATGTTCTAAATATTAGATTTTCGATGATTTATTCTGAAGATATAAGTCGGCTATTACCAGTGCGGCCATCGCCTCCACAATAGGAACCGCCCTGGGAACCACACATGGGTCATGGCGACCCTTCCCCTGCATTTCCACTTCTTCTCCTTTCGAGTTGATCGTATTCTGTTTTTGCATTAAAGTAGCCACCGGTTTAAAGGCAACTTTAAAATAAATATCCATTCCGTTGGAGATGCCACCCTGTATACCACCGCTCAGGTTGGTTTTGGTAGATCCATCCTTATTAAAATGGTCGTTATGAACGCTTCCCCTCATCCTGGTGCCTTCAAACCCACTACCATATTCAAATCCTTTTACAGCATTTATAGATAACATGGCCTTTCCCAGTTCCGCATGAAGTTTATCAAATACGGGTTCTCCAAGTCCCTTCGGTACATTTTTAAGCACACACTGTACAGTGCCACCTACGGTATCTCCCTCTCCCCTGATCTCTTTAATATAGGCTTCCATTTTAGAAGCTAACTCAGGATCTGGACATCTTACAGGATTCTTTTCAATTTCTGAAAAATCAAGTTCAGTGTAATCCCTGTCCAGGGCTATTTCTCCTACCGAAGAGACGAATGCATTAATTGCGATATTCGGTAACAATTGTTTGGCAATACTTCCGGCAACAACCCTGCAGGCAGTTTCCCTGGCTGAGGATCTTCCTCCACCCCTGTAATCCCGAATACCATATTTTTCATCATAGGTATAATCTGCATGGGATGGCCTGTAAGTATCTTTTATATGCGAGTAATCTCTGGATTTCTGATTTGCATTTCTAATTACGAATCCAATAGAAGTTCCGGTGCTTTTACCTTCAAAAATTCCCGAGAGAAACTCCACGGTATCCGGTTCCTTTCTCTGGGTAACTATGGCAGATTGTCCCGGCCGGCGTCTGTTTAGATCGTTCTGAACACTTTCGATATCGATTTCCAGGCCAGCCGGACATCCATCGATAACACCCCCGATAGCAACACCATGTGATTCGCCAAAAGTGGTTAATTTGAACATTTTACCAAAGGAATTTCCGGGCATCAGAAGGATTTTGAACAAATGTAATTTTTTAAGAACATATTTGAAAATGGATTCCTGTTTATTGTTAGTTTCCAATTCGGTTCTTAGCCCAGAGATTATATTCTGTAGAATTCCATTATTTAATCAATAGGTTTCATATATCAGGTTAAGGATAAAAAAAATCCGGAGTATTTCAGTTAGAAAGATATACTCCGGATAGGTATTTGAAAGTTTACTATTAATAACAAGCCACGACTAGCTGCCTTCTTTTTCCAGAATTTGATCTATCTTTTCCAGTAAGGTATCCATATCGAACGGTTTAGAAAGAAAGTCTACGGCACCGGCTTCTTTACATATCTCATCAACATTATGCAGAGCCGACATCATAATAACCGGAACCCCGGCAACTTCCTGATCATCCTTTAAACCTTTGCAAACATCTGTCCCATCAACACCGGAAATAAGTTTATCTAAGAGAATTAGCTCAATGTTGTTCTCCAGGATATTTTCTTTTGTCTTCCTTGGTTCCTGCGAAACAGTCACGGTGTGCCCGCTAAACTCCAGGATGTCTTTTAACATGAAGCCAATGGTTTGGTCATCATCAACTATTAAGATCTTTGCCATTTTTTAATTTAAGTTTAGAGGAATTGTAAAGGTAAATTCTGAACCTTCACCTAGCTCACTATCAACAAATATTTTTCCGTTGTGTCTTTGAATTATTTCGTTAGAGAGATAAAGGCCTATTCCAAACCCTGAATATGTGCCTTCAGATTTTGAAGATACCCTGTAGAACCTATTGAAGATCTTTTTGATCTCTTTCTTTTCGATCCCTATACCATAATCTTTTACACTAACCGATACTTTTTCATCACCATCCTGATAAACTGTTACATCTACCTTATTCCCTTCCGGAGAATATTTAAGGGCATTTGTAATAAAATTGATGATCACCTGGCCAATTCTGTCCTTATCTGCCACCACTTCACATTCACATAAGTGGTTTAGATCTATTTCAACTTCCTTATTGGTATAAGTAATATCCTCCACTATATCTTCTACGTGTTTATTAAGATCGAACCTTTCTTTTCTAAGCTCCATTTCATTTTGTTCTATCCTGGCCAGGTCCAGCATTTCAGAGATCAATCTTATCAATCTTTCAACCTGGGTCTCAATTCTATTAAGGTAAGGCTTTATAGGTATATTATCCTTTTCACGTTCCTGTTCCCTTTCTAACAAGGATAATAGTAATTGTACATAACCTTTAATTGAGGTGACCGGCGTTTTTAATTCGTGACTAACGAGTTTTAGAAATCCTTCTTTACGCTCTTCTTCTTCCTTTAATTTTTGGATTTCGGTTACAGAAGAAACCCAGGAGGTTATAACATTGTCTTCATCTCTTATGGCAATTGCACGACCTAGGTGCCACTTTGCATCCCCTTTCTTATCAAATAATCTTAATTCAAGTTCCAGATCTTCGCCCGTTT
>JAHELO010000351.1 GCA_024644145.1 Christiangramia sp. | reverse complement strand
ATGAAACTCTAACCAGAAGAATCAAGGCCGGCACTTCAACTAATGGACCAATTACTCCTGTAAAAGCCTGACCACTATTAAGGCCAAAAACGGCAATAGCAACGGCAATAGCCAGTTCAAAATTATTTCCTGCAGCCGTAAAGGAGATAGATGCATTTTTTTCATAGGAGGCTCCCATTGCCTTACTTATAAAAAAGCTGATAAGAAACATGAGGCTGAAATAAATAAGAAGAGGGATGGCTATCAGCAACACATCAAATGGTATCTCCACTATTAGTTCACCCTTTAAAGAGAACATAAGAATGATGGTGAATAATAGTGCAATTAAGGTTAAGGGAGATACGGCGGGGATGAATTTATTTTCGTACCAGGCTTCTCCCTTCAGTTTAACAAAGATTACCCGGCTTAGAATACCTAAAGCAAAGGGAATTCCAAGATAGATAGCTACGCTTTCAGCAATGGTGGCTATTGAAATATCTACTATTGCTCCATCGAAACCGAAAAGGGGAGGAAGCCATGTTATAAAGATCCATGCATAAAAGCTATAGGCGAAAACCTGAAAAATACTGTTCAATGCTACCAGGCCTGCTCCATATTCACTGCTGCCTTCGGCAAGATCATTCCACACAAGTACCATGGCGATACACCGGGCCAGGCCAATTAAAATTAGGCCAACCATATATTCAGGATGATCCTGTAGGAATATTACAGCAAGAAAAAACATTAAAAACGGACCAATGATCCAGTTGAGTATGAGGGAGATACTTAGTATTCTAATATTTTTGAATACGCGCGGTAATAATCTGTATTTAACCTTAGCTAGCGGTGGGTACATCATTAAAATTAAACCAAGAGCAATTGGAATATTTGTGGTGCCGCTGCTGTAAGAATTGATATTCTGGGGGATAGAAGGAAATAAATATCCTAATCCTACTCCTATACCCATGGCCAGAAATATCCATAGTGTTAGATTCTTGTCCAGGTAGCTTAGTTTTTTTGCCATATTACTTTATACTTTTAAATACATACATCATTTCTGCAGCAATTTGATCACTGCGTTCTTCATATTTTTCCATCACTTTCGAGGTGTTGTCAAATTCCTTGGGATCCTTGTAATCCAGAGCGATCCTGGCTGTACAACCCGGAATATAAGGACAATTTTCATCGGCGTGGGAGCAGGTCATCACTGCAGCGAAATTATCTGACGGGTTTTCTTCGCAGTCATAAAGCTTGGAATATCCTATAATAGGTTTGGAGTTCGGAGAAAAATCAATGGCTATCTGAGGATTTTCTCCGGTGCCTTTTTCAATTTTAAATCCACTTCTTTTAAGTGCTTCCAAAGCATTTTGATGAAACGCTGTGACCTCGGTTCCGCCAGAAAAGCATTCGGTTTGTATTCCAAAATAATCTGAAACGGTATGTGCCCAGACCTGTCCGAACTGACTCCGCCTTGAATTATGGGTGCAAATGAAATTCAAGCGCACTGGCTTTTCAGCGTCTATTTGTTGTTGAACAAAATCGATGAGTGGTTGTAGAATATTTTTCCGGTCTTCTGGAATCTCCTGCTTAAGAGCTTCATCCAGTTTCACCCTGATCTCAGGGTAGAGTTGAGTGGGTAGCATAAATATTTGTTTAACAACAACCTGAGTCTGGTGCGCAGGAAGAATTTTGAAGTTCAGATAATTTTATTTTTGGCTTTTTTGCGGGTATTCCGCAATTTTCTTTAGCCAGACAGGTTGTTTGAGTATTAAGAAGCTGAAAATGTTTTCCATTAAAACCTAAATGGAATTTATTAATGCTGTTTCCCTGATATTCCACTTCTATCTCGGCATCTGGTAACTGCAATTTATCCTTAGCTAAGGCAATAATGTGCACGAGTTTTTCCGGATGCAAACGGTGATTATAATCATTTTCTTCCCACAGCTGGAAAGAAATCTTTTCTTCCTCACGTAGAGTGCCTCCGCAATCAATGAAGTTTTTGCTGATTTTTCCTACCTCGGTAACATGGAAATGTTCAGGTACCAGATTTCCGTCAGGTAATTCAAAAGCGATCTGCTCCAAACCGGTTAAATATTTCGTGAATTCTGAAAGTTTCATAATTAATAATTTTTATCAATGATTATATATTTCAAACTCTTAACAGCAATTACCGGAATCTTTGTGATGGATTCCGTCAAACATCCCGTTAAACAGATCCTGAACCTGCGACCATTTTTCAGGATCTATACAATAGCTGATCGATACTCCTTCAATAGTTCCCTTTATAAGACCTGAATTTTTAAGCTCTCTTAGGTGCTGGCTTATGGTAGCCTGAGCCAGTCCTAATTCCTGTACCAGATCACCATTTATACATTTATTAGAAGCTAGCAGAAATTGTAAAATAGCAACACGCGCAGGATGAGCAAAGGCTTTAGCCAGGTCTGCCAGTTCATTTTGCTTCTCTGTAAAAAGATTTTTTTTAGTGATTCCCATATCTTTAAAATGTATATTGCAATATTACGATGAATAAGATATGTAGCAAAATTTTCAAAGAAAAATTTATGTATACTATCTATATTTTATCCTTAAAAAAAAGATAGTCCATTTATTATATAGAAAGGAATCTGGTGATTTAGTAGATACCTTTTGTTTCTATAATTACACCGT
>JAHELO010000350.1 GCA_024644145.1 Christiangramia sp. | reverse complement strand
AAACTCTGTATTCCAGGGGCTATATTTCTAAAGGGGGGTATGAAATAGTTAAAACCTGAAGAAGGTTCTAGCGCATCATTCTACACGGAAAAATAAAGATTAATCCAGTGTTAAAAGATCATATTAAATTTACAAAAATTCAAAGGAAAACACATGATAATATGCTGATATTTAGATCTTTATTTACCAGTGTTTTTATAACAAAAAAGCAGCCTTTCGGCTGCTTTTAATTTAAATTAGAATTTATTTTTAATTCCCAGACATCACATTTTTAGAAAATGCATCCCTGTTTGTTTCTACCCTAATAATATAGACCTGGTTCGCTTTAAGCGCAAAGTCTAAATTGATCTGGGTTTCGTCACCGTTAGTTACCTGTTTATCTTCATAGGTCCTTAACAGCGATCCGTTAAGATCGAAGAACTGTATCTTCACATCTGAAGTATATTCAAACTCGTACCTCAGGCTCACCTGGTCTGTAAATGGTACCGGTGCAACGCTGAAGCCTGACTCTTCAGTTAATAATGAAGATTTTAAAGGCTCCGTACTGGATTCGACAATTGAACTTAACGCAGAGTCACAGTTTCCAGCAGGTGGTACGGCTTCATCTGAACATCCTTTGGAGGTATCAATTCCTAAAGCACCAAAGCTTATTCCTACTGGATTATTGTTAACTACCATTCCAAATGAGTAGTCGCCATATACGGCATTATTAGCCGCAGGTAACCCCACTATAGTTTTAGAATCGAATTTTACCCCTAAGACATATTCCCCGGTTGCAGGAGGAGTGAATTTTATCACAATGTTCGCAGGATCACTGCCATCTATACTACTAATTACCACATTACCACATTCTTCTGTATATATTCTCACATTAGAATTATTAAAATAATTAAATGGGATTAACCCAGCGGGTACAGTTTGCTGAAGTTCAACGGTATGTACTACATTCGCCTGGGAAACCTGAAAATCTCCATAATAAAAGAAGGCTCCCGGAATTGCATTAGTAACTTGAGTTACGCCCTTCACTCTCTTCACAGTTACACATAGAAATTTTTGAACGAATTCAGACCGGTCGCAATTTTGATATGCGTTACAATCTGTCTGCGTTGGAAAGAGCTGGTTACAGCCTTCTGGGGGATCTACAACTTCATCTCCCAGATCTATATAACAACTTGTTGCATTCGCATCTCGTATGAAAACATCATAGGTTTGGGCAGATAGCCCATTAAAACTTCCACTGGACTGCCAGGTGGTTCCGCCGTCAATACTATATTCATAACTTCCGCTACCGCCTGAAGGATCTGTTATAGAAATAGTGCCAGTATTTCCGGCACAATCTTCATCAGTGCTGTTTACCGTAGCGGAAAGGACATCTGGCTCACTAATCTCTGCACTATCACTATCCGTACAGCCGCCGGTACTACCATTGGCATCGGTTACCGTAACAGTATAATTACCTCCGGATAAGTCGCTAAAGTCATAGGGACCACCTGCAAAATTCGTCTTGGAATCACTGGCATCACCACTCAAGGTAACCGTATAAGGAGGGGTTCCTCCACTTACACTACCCGTGATATTACCATCAGCATCACCATTACATAAAATCGCATCGCCAACAACAGTAACACTGACAGCATCTGGTTCACCTACACTACCAAATACTTCCAATGGACAATCGTTATCATCAGTTATTATACAACTGTAATCACCTTGTATGAGACCGGTAATTTTTTTAGTGGTTTCTCCATTAGACCATAAATAGGTGTAGGGAGGTTTTCCCCCTGCGGGATTCGCCTCTAGTTCCCCATTATTTCCTCCATTACAGGTAGCATCAAGAAAAGAAACATCACCTACTAAAGGTGTATCAATTTGCAATACCGGAACAGTTCCACATTTCGGAACGATATCTAGTACATCTACACCACCAATTTTTGTTGTTTTGGTAGTTAAATTGGTACAACTGTTTTTACTGTCTTGATTTATTACCTTAGAAGCATCAGTCCAGGCCAGGTATAAATCTTTTAGAATATATGTACTCCCACAGTTATATTGGATATCTAAAAACTCTAGTTCCGTGATCTGATTTTTTGGCAGACCTTCCGAATCATTACAATCAGAAATTGGTGATGTAAATACATTTCCATTGACATCGGTTTCTTCCAGAATTCCAGAAAAGAAAAATGTTGGCCTAAAGGAGCTGGTAGTATTATTAATAGCCAGAATTAAGGTAACAGGTATTGGATCTCCACCTACTTCGCATTGAAAACATGGTTCCAAATCAAGTCTGGCATTAACTACTTGGAGATCTTTCGAGGTACAACGGTTTTCAGGCGGAAGCGGAATCGATTGCGCGAACGTTTGAAATCCGAATAGGAGCAAAAGTATCCCAAAACACATCCTTTTAAGATAACAGGGTACATTGCTGACCATTTTAATAATAGTAACTTCTTTCATAATATTAATTTTTAAAGGTTAGCACCTATAGCAAGGCTTAACCTTCAAAAGCAGACCGGGCGTCACTTCTGTCCTGTTGAGACAATAAAAATCCTGTTATAAGAAAAATCTAAAAGAGGGGGGATCGAGCTGGCGTAGTAGTACCAGTAAAATATCAAATGAGCTTAGCCCATATCGGGAGGTTTTACAAAGTACTT
>JAHELO010000349.1 GCA_024644145.1 Christiangramia sp. | reverse complement strand
TCTTTTTCCTATCAATATAAGCGTACATTACCGAGTTGATATCGGTAGCGAATTCCATCCAGGCTCCTTTAAATGGTATAACCCTGGCAGAATATAATTTTGTCCCGTTGGGGTGAAAACTTTGACTAAAGAATACACCGGGAGATCTGTGAAGTTGAGATACAACAACTCTTTCAGCGCCGTTGATCACAAACGTTCCTTTGGGTGTCATGTATGGTATATTTCCAAGGAATACATCCTGAACGATGGTTTGGAAATCTAAATGTTCTTCATCATTACATGACAATCTGAGTTTTGCCTTTAAGGGTACACTGTAGGTCAATCCTCTTTGCATACATTCTTCGATCGTATATCTTGGAGGATCAATGAAGTAATCCAGGAATTCCAGCACAAAGATGTTTCTGGCATCAGTTATTGGAAAATTTTCCTGAAAAACACGATAGAGGCCCTCATTGCCTCTGTTTTCAGGTGTTGTTTCTAGCTGAAAGAACTCCTGAAATGACTGAAGTTGTATTTCAAGTAGATCTGGGTAATGGTTAGCAAGTTTAATTTTGCCGAAGTTAATTCTGGTATTTCCGGCTTGAGTAGCAACTCCGTTTGACGCCATGCGTTTGGTAGTTTTAATTATACCCTGTCTATAACAACCAAGACAAGGAATATGTTATACAATTGAATCGAATCTTTTCAAAATAGCAATAGGCTTAACCAATGGTAACCATCGGATAAGCCGTTATGCTATGTTTAAGACTTAAATACTTCTCATTAAGTCGTACTGGAATTACTTAAGTTCTACATCCGCTCCAGCAGCTTCTAATGCAGCCTTAATTGACTCAGCATCAGCCTTAGGTACTCCTTCTTTAATAACAGCAGGAGCGCCATCAACTAATTCTTTTGCGTCTTTAAGACCTACACCGAGAAGGTTTTTCACTTCTTTTACTACTGCAAGTTTTGCAGCACCAGCAGAATTCAACATAATGTCAAAATCAGTTTTTTCTTCAGCAGCGCCAGCATCTCCACCTCCTGCACCCGGTGCAGCAGCAACAGCTGCAGCAGCAGCAGCAGGCTCGATACCATACTCTTCTTTAAGGATATCTGCTAATTCGCTAACTTCTTTAACAGTTAAGTTAACTAGTTGATCTGCAATTGTTTTTAAATCAGCCATTATTAATGGTTTTAAATATTTTAAAAATTAATTCACAATTTATGTGCGATTAACTTGGAAGCCATAATCTATTGGGCTCTTTCTTCGAGAGCCTTTATAAGTCCGGAGATGGTATTTCCTCCTGACTGCAGTGATCCGAGAACATTCTTCATAGGAGATTGTAATAGCAATATTATATCTCCCAGCAGTTCTTCCTTGGATTTAAGAGATGCCAGGATATCTACCTGATCATCACCGATAAATATTCCTGCATCTATGTATGCACCCTTTAATATCGGCCTTGAAGATTTCTTTCTGAATTCCTTGATAACCTTTGCAGGAATGTTGGCAGTTTCTGCAAACATTACTGTAGTAGGTCCTTTCAGGATATCCAACAATGGAGTAAATCCTTTCTCTTCGGCACTTGGTTCCATTGCTTTCTTAGCCAGTGTATTCTTTATAACCTTCATTTCCACTCCCTGTTCAAAGCACAGAGCCCTGAGCTTATTGACCTCTTCAACCGTTAAAGTAGAAGAATCCGTAAAGTAGAAATATGGTCTGTTTTCAAACTGATCTTTGAGTTCTGATATTACAGAAGTTTTTTCTTCCCTTGTCATTATTATTTCTTTTAATAATTTTTAAAATAGATTACTTTATGGAACGTGCATCGATACTTATTCCCGGGCTCATCGTGCTAGCCACGCTTACAGACTTCATGTACGTTCCTTTAGCTGTGGAGGGCTTCATTTTTTCCAACAGAGTCAACAATTCAGTTGCGTTTTGTTCTAACTTTTCTGAAGTAAATGAAACCCTGCCAATGGGAGTGTGAATAATTCCATACTTATCTACTCTAAAAGATATTTTTCCTTTTTTAACTTCTTCAACGGCAGATGCGACATCTTGTGTAACCGTTCCTGATTTTGGATTGGGCATAAGTCCTCTGGGACCTAAAATCCTACCTATCTGGCCAACTTTTGCCATTACACTGGGCATAGCAATTACAACGTCGGCATCCGTCCAACCGTTTTTGATCTTTTGAATATAATCCTCAAGACCGACATAATCAGCACCAGCATTGGTTGCTTCTTCTTCCTTGTCAGGAGTACACAGAACCAGTACGCTCTTAGTTTTACCTGTTCCGTTTGGAAGCGTTATGGTTCCTCTGATCGCCTGATCTGCTTTCCTTGGGTCTACACCAAGTCTAATATGAAGGTCTACGGAGGCATCAAATTTTGTAGTGTTGACCTCTTTTACCAGGGTCATAGCTTCTGCGATAGAATATAGCTTATCGCTATCTACCTTCTCATTAGCTGCTCTCCTTTTTTTACCTAATTTTGCCATTTTCAAAAAATTGTGAGGTTCAGACGTCAAAAAAGGCTTGACTCCCTCTATGAAAAAAATAATTTAAGCTTCCTGAGTATCCCATGGAGGAGTACCATTTACCTCCAATCCCATGCTTCGGGCGGTTCCGGCAATCATTTTCATTGCTGATTCCACTTTGAAGGCATTAAGAT
>JAHELO010000348.1 GCA_024644145.1 Christiangramia sp. | reverse complement strand
AAAGGGAACCGAAGCGCCTAATACTGGTAAATACAATCTTCATTTTGAAGAGGGTGAGTACAAATGTGCGGCCTGCGGAGAGAAATTATTTGAGAGTAACGCAAAATTTGAAAGCGGTTGTGGATGGCCAAGTTTTGACGAAGCCATTGAGGGAAAAGTAGAATACATCCAGGACAGGACATATGGCATGATACGCACAGAGATACTGTGTTCTGGTTGCGGAGGACATCTTGGCCACGTTTTTGATGATGGACCAACAGAAACCGGCCAGCGTTACTGTGTTAACTCTGCCAGTATAGAATTTAAAAAATAACTAAAACCCTATTTATTATGAAAAGAATATTATCCTTACTAGTATTAACAAGCCTTTTATTTGTTTCATGTTCAGATGGTGATCCAGGGCCAAGAGGTCCACAGGGACCTCCAGGTGAAGATGGAATTAATATAGTAGGTCAGGCCTTTGAAGTGGAAGTTGATTTTGAAGATCCTGAATATTCTGTATTTGCAGAAATCCCAGAAAGTATTGATATCTTAGATTCAGATATCGTTCTGGTATACTGGCTGGAAGAGGTAGATAACGGCGCAGATGTATGGAGCATGCTTCCACAGACCTTTTATTTTGAGGATGGCCAGTTTCAATACAATTACAACCATACCGCTTTTGATGTAAATATCTACCTGCAAGGCAACATAGACCTTGCTACTTTAGGAGATGGGCTAACCCAGAACCAGATTTTTAAAATTGTGGTTTTACCTGTAGATTATACTGCAAACGGTGCTATAGACTTGAGCAATTTCAGTGAACTTAAATCTTCAATAGATTTACAGGAGTTAGACGTAACTACTACGGTTCATTAATTAAGGGCAGAAATAAGTTACGGACCCGCAATTTAAATTGCGGGTTTTTTTATGCTTTATCCTGTTTTTGCAACTTTCAGTTTAGGGTTTAATTCCTTAAATTCGCAAACTCTATAACCAGATTCAAAATATTCCGAATATGAGTAAATATGATATTATTGTTTTAGGTAGTGGCCCGGGAGGTTATGTAACCGCGATTCGTGCTTCACAATTAGGTTTTAAAACTGCCATCGTAGAAAAAGAAAGTCTTGGTGGGGTTTGCCTTAACTGGGGATGTATCCCTACCAAAGCGCTTTTAAAAAGTGCAGAGGTATTTGATTACCTGAAACATGCTGAAGATTACGGATTAAAACTCGAAAAGGCCGATAAGGACTTTGGTGCTGTAATTAAAAGAAGTCGTAATGTGGCTGAAGGAATGAGCAAAGGTGTTCAGTTTCTTATGAAAAAGAACAAAATCGATGTTCTGGAAGGCTTTGGAAAACTGAAATCTGGCAAGAAGGTAGAAGTTACCGATAAGAAAGATAAGAAAACAGAGTACCAGGCAGATAATATCATTATTGCAACCGGAGCACGTTCTAAAGAATTACCAAATCTCAAACAGGATGGTAAGACTGTAATAGGTTACCGTGAGGCTATGACATTGGAAAAGCAGCCAAAATCTATGATCGTGGTTGGTTCTGGTGCGATTGGAGTTGAATTCGCTCATTTCTACAATTCTATGGGTACAGAGGTTACTGTAGTTGAATTCCTTCCGAACGTTGTGCCATTAGAAGATGAGGAAATTTCTAAACAATTTGAAAGAAGCATTAAGAAGGCCGGCATTAAGGTGATGACCAACTCTTCAGTAGAAAGTGTTGAGAAATCTGGCGGGAAAGTAAAAGCGAAAGTAAAAACCAAGAAAGGCGAGGAAACTCTAGAAGCAGATATCGTTCTTTCTGCAGTAGGAATTAAAACAAACATTGAAAATATTGGTCTTGAAGACCTTGGTATTAAAACCGATAAGGATAAAATTGTAGTTAACGATTTTTATCAAACCAATGTTTCTGGCATCTATGCTATTGGTGACGTAGTTCACGGGCCAGCACTGGCGCACGTTGCCTCTGCTGAAGGTATACTTTGCGTAGAAAAGATCAAGGGAATGGACGTACAGCCGCTGGATTATGGAAATATCCCAGGATGTACTTATGCTACTCCAGAGATCGCTTCTGTAGGAATGACTGAGAAACAAGCGAAAGAAGCCGGATATGAACTTAAAGTTGGAAAATTCCCATTTTCTGCTTCTGGAAAAGCTAAGGCAGCCGGTAAATCTGATGGATTTGTAAAGGTGATCTTTGATGCCAAATACGGTGAGTGGTTAGGTTGCCATATGATTGGTGCCGGTGTTACAGATATGATCGCTGAGGCTGTATTAGGTAGAAAACTTGAGACAACAGGTCACGAGGTATTAAAGGCTGTTCACCCCCACCCAACCATGAGTGAAGCGGTTATGGAAGCTGTAGCTGCTGCGTATGACGAGGTGATACACTTATAGAAAATACTAGATAATAGATATAAAAAATCCCAACTTCTTTTGAAGTTGGGATTTTTTTATTTTGCAGGTTTTTCAGATGATTCCTTTCCTAGAATTTACTTTTATTTCGCAATTAGATCACAATAACAGAATTCTGTATCCCATGATTCCAGTTCATCCTGAAAGCAATCATTATCTGTATTAGCTGCAGGCTTATAAGATTTGTTAACCTTCCCTCCTATGCTGAAATCTACAGGATTTTTGAAAATAGGTCCGTCGTAAACAAAA
>JAHELO010000026.1:3827-10633 GCA_024644145.1 Christiangramia sp. | reverse complement strand
ATCTAATTCACTGCCTATCTGGTTTGCCGCGGTTTGTACGGCATTTAAACGGGAGAAAGGTTCAACGATAAGATTGCTCATGGATTCCAGGGGAAAGAACTGCATAATATTAGATGCCACTTCTGTTCCTTTAAAAAATTTAAATCTCAACAGGCCATGGATAATCCATTCCAGAATAGCCCATACCACGAGAAAACCCAGGGCAAAAGCCGATCTTTTTACAAGTATGCCCAGGAACATGCAAAAAGCAAAAAAGCCCATCAGTTTTACAAAGTAGGCGAGGAGGTACTCAAGATCTGAGAATACGATAGAAAGTTCGTTGTAATCTGAGAATGAATATCCCAGAATCATAGTGACCACAAAAAGGAATATCGTAGACATCCCTGCAAATACAAGGACGGTAAGAAATTTCGAGAATATAAACTCTTTTTTGCTGAGGCCGTCAATTAGATTTTGTTTTATTGTTCTGTTGCTGTATTCATTAGACATCATGGAAACTATCACGATAGCCAGGAACAGTTTGAGAATTGCCGCGATATAACTATTAAAATGCCAGATGTAAGGGAAGTTGAAGATCCCCTGATCTGCCACCCTGAATTCTATGTTCCCTATATTAAATTCTATGGATGCAATGAGGGCAATAAAAGTGATCAGGATGAAATAAGCGATTATCAGGATCCTGGCCGAACGGCTGTAGCGCAATTTGTTATATTCTATTTCGAGTAAACGTAGCATTAATTCTGAACGGTTTCATTGGTTAATTGAAGGAATTGTTCTTCAAGACTTTCTTTGCGTTTATTCAGATAAGAAAGTGAAAGTCCATTTTCAAACAGATATTTGTTGATCTCTTCAGCCCCCATCGGATCTTTCAGAATTGCTGTTATAGCTCCTTCTTTTTCAGTAATATTTCCAATTTTCGGATGGGCCTGTAACAACTCAATTAATCTTGATATATCAGATGCGCCTAATTCGAAAAACCCATGACTGTTTATGATCTGGTCCACGGGGCCGCTATATAGTTTTACACCTTTCCGGATAATAACTACGTGGGAGCAAACCTTTTCCACTTCGTCAAGGAGGTGAGAGGCCAGTAAAATGGTGGTGCCGCTTGCCGCGATATTCCTTATGATCTCCCTGATCTGGTGTATTCCCTGAGGATCCAGTCCGTTTGTGGGTTCATCCAGAATTAGGATCTCCGGGTCGTTCAGAAGAGCAGAGGCTATAGCAAGCCTTTGTTTCATTCCCAGCGAAAAGTTTTTAAACTTGCTATCCTTTCTATCCAGGAGTCCAACGATCTGCAGTTTTTCATTTACTTTCTCTTTGCTGGTTCCTTTTATCTTACAAACCAGGTTTAAGTTTTGTCCTGCCGTCATGTAGGGATAAAAATTAGGGTGCTCGATAATAGCTCCTACTTTTTTTAAAGCTTCATGCGTAGACAAGCTGCCATCAAACCACTTAAAATCCCCAGAGGTTTTATTTACAACATTCAGGACCATCCCCAGGGTGGTGGATTTACCACTTCCGTTAGGTCCCAGGATACCGTACACGTTGCCTTTTTCTATGCTGAAGCTAAGATTATCTACGGCGGTGATCCTGCCAAAGCGTTTGGTTAGCTTATTTAAAGTTAAAATTGTTTCCAAAATGCGTGGAGTATTTAAAATACGACGTCTAAAATAGGATATTGTTACAGGTTTCATTATAATAAGCCTACTTTAGAGCAATACTTGCAATACTATGGAAGAAAAACTGATGTCTAAAAAGAAGCCGGCATTCCCGGTGAATGATCGCTTCAACCGATATCTGGCAAAATATAATCGCAATACTAAAATTCCTGTTTTTTATGATGACCTGTTGAGGTTCTCAGGTTCTATCGTAGTCTACGATCAGCATGATGAGGATACCTTCTGGGTACGCTGCTATTATCCCGATCATGAGCGTATAGAAATAGATAAAAGTCTCAAAAAAGTGTATACTATCCTGCATTCAGATGGTAGTGATGATTCATTGGATTATCTGAACGTGGATGCCATAGATTATTGCACTTTTGGTAATTCAAAACCCTTTAGGATTAAAGTTAGAAATATCCTGAATGATAGTTTCACCTATTTTTACGTGAAAAAGGCTGATGCATCCAGGTTGTATGGTCTTGAATTTGAGCATTTGCTGTCGCCTCACCGTATTAACTTCCTGGTTTATAAAGATACGCTCATAGAAGAGCACATTGCGGGTATCCCGGGCGATGTATTTATAGAAGACCATTTGCCGGAATGCGACCTTAGAGCACAAACCCAGATCGCCAAACAATTTGTGAAATTCAACGAAAGATGTACCGTGCGTTTACTTGGAGATATGCGGTCTTATAATTATGTGGTGATACCCACTCACGATTTTGATCATGTGGAGTACCAGATTCGAGCCATAGATTTCGATCAGCAATGTTTTGAAGGTAACTTGAAGGTATACCGGCCACAGTTCTTTAAAGAAAATTACCAAATGGTAAAACTGGTTTCAGATAAACTTGAGGAATCGTCTATAGAGCAGTACCGTAAGGAGGAACGGTCTTTACTTGCCAAAAGGATGATCAATACTCAGAGCCGGTATAAAGAGCTTATAAGATGTATGATTAATGATCATGTTTCAACCAAAGACAACGTAAAGGAACTCAGGAACGACCTCTATGCCTTCTCAAAAGATATGAAGTTCAAGCGCGCCAGCACTATGGGGCAAATATTAAGAACAGCTCTCGATTTTGTAAAAAGGAATTATGAAAATGTAAATATGCAGCGCTTACTGGAGTAATTTAATTAGAATGAAAAATGCGAACGTAGTGAGTAATCAGACAGCCTGATATTTTACTTCGTTCAAATTTTTTATGCTTTTCGCATACAGAGATGCGAGATGCAGAATTCTATTTTTTCTCTTCTTTATTGAAGTAAACAAGGTAATAATACATCTGTTTTTCTTCGTCCCATCCTTTTTCCACGAATTTCTCAGCAGAATCTGCATTCACAAAATCCATTTTTATCTGGATGTTGGTATCTAAAGTGATCACATTCTTGATCTTTTTACGGGCATCTGTCACTGCCTTGTTGGCGATAGGGAAGTTGGTAAGATCTTCAACCTTGTATTTCGGAGCCTTTTCAACTTTGTAATTCTGGAATTCAGGAATAAGCGCAGGATTATCGATCACAGAATTTATATAATTAGATTCTTCGAAATCGTCATTTTTAGCAAAATAGTCCATACTACGGTTCATGAACATCACTTCCTGCTTTTTATCTTCAGCTGGCAAGACCACGTCTTTCGCAAAGTTTTTTGCAAAATTAAGGTAGTTCTTGGTAAAATAATTCTCATCTGCCAGGACATCTACTCCAAGGAAATTCTCCAGCCAGTATTTGGTGTCATAACGATTGGAGTCTACAGATAATATTTTATAACCTTCCGTTCTGTTCTTATTAAAAATGATCGCTCCTTTATCGAGTTTCTGAAGGTTAACTCCCTGTTGCACGATCATTTCCAGATTGCTTTGTTTCTGTTCGAATTGAAGAAAATCATGTTTTAATTCAGATTTAAAGATTCCAATAGCAGAAACCTTTTCATTGTCGAGCTGCATCCCTTCAAAGTATACAACATATACTTCCCCGCTTTTAATATGAGGGTGAGAGGATTGTTCGTACAATAAGGTGGCGATCTTTTTAGAGTATTCGTGGGTATTGTACGGGTCGTCAAAGATCTGGTTAGAAATATTATAAAGCTCATTGAACTCCATATCGGTTTCATGGTGAAAACGATAGTAGGTCTCTTCTTTCTCACGGAAGGGTTTCAGAAAATATTCTTTGATCAAAGGTTTTATTTCATCATTTAGATGAAAAGTAGAGGCAGAAACGAACATATTTTCGCCGCGATTCTTGTTTCCTACACGATGTATGGAAAGTGATTCAATTTGAGCATTAAAAAGATTGATCATCTATATCTGAAATTTTGCTAAATAAAGTTGAAAAATGTGAATTCTGAAAGAAGTATTTCAGAAGAAATCATTTAAAGATATTTCCGGGAACAGATTAATTCCAGTTCTCGTCGAATTCGAAATCGTCGTACCCGTCGGTGTCGAAATCATCATCATAATCTCCATTGAGGATTCCCTCGTCTTCACCTGTGAATTCCTTTTCGGGTGCATTTTCAGGAATCTGACCATGCACGTACATAAGATTTGGGTAATCCCTGCCTTCTTCGATTTCAGCGATCTGAGCCAGCTCTACAAAGAATGTCCACATTTTCAGAAAATCATAAACATAGATTAGCTTGGTCTGTTTTTCTGAAAGGACACTATCCAGAGAGGTTTCATTCATTAATCTGATAGAAGTATCATGACCGCTCATATCAAATTGATGGATTTCTTCACCCTGGTTCCATTCTTCATCGCTAATATAAAAGGAAGCCATCTCTGTACCGTCAAATCCAAAGGACTGAACAATAGTATTGTGGAGGTCTTCCAGGCTGCTTTCCTGTAGCATTTCTATATCTCTGAACACATCTTCATCAGCATCGAGAATTACTCGGAATCTATATACCATATCTTAAAAATTTGGAGGTCAAAGTTACGATTTTTTAATCTTCTCTCTAGCATAAATACTTTCCAATAAAAGGTAGAATTGATACCCGAAAAGCAAAGAAGCTATTACCAGATGCAGAGGTTGGGAAAGCACAGGGAAGTCGAAGTTGTACATCGCCACACCAGTAACCACTTCCAGGAGAATTAAAGCAATAACGATATTTATACGATCAAGGCGAAGATTCAGTTGCCTGTTTTTCCACCATAATAAGAGATTGATCAAAAGAACCAGGATCGAGAAAGATCTGTGTGCATAAAAGTTCAGGTCAGGCTTGCTCAACCATTCGGCTTTAGCATCATATCCCAGATTCCGAACCTGCTCATCAACCAATTGTCTTACCTGGGTGCCCATTACTACCTGTATAAGGGTAAAGATAACGGCAATTATAAGTAAGTTTTGGAATGCCTTTGTTTTATACTGGTTTGATTCTTTTTCTGACGAGATCTTTAACAGATAAAGCAGTACCGCTACGATAACCAGGGCCATTACCATATGAACGGTGATCTTAGCCGGTGCGAGAACTGAGTATACTACGGTCGCTCCCAGCCAGGCCTGAAAGCCCATTAGGAATACGCACAGCACAGAAAGCACAGGAATACGTTTGTTAAGCTTTCGTTTTTTGAAGGATATTACGGCCATTATTAGCACTGCGAACCCAGCCAGGGCTCCTGCCAGCCTGTTAATATACTCTACCCAGGTATGTGTGGGATTAAAAATAGCGTAATCATGCTTTTTATAATCTTCCCAATTAGAAGCATCGAAATTCTTTCCGGTGGTAAAAGTGCCCTTTGCGACCTTCAAAGTTTCATTTAAAATGATCACCTGACCTTTTCTATATTCCCTGTTTGACTCAAATTGTAACTCAGAGAGCTCAGTAGGAGGAATGTAATACCCGAAACATTTCGGCCAATCCGGGCATCCCATTCCAGAACCGGTCATTCTTACTATCGCCCCGGCAATAATGACCAGGTAGACGAGGATCAGGGAGATTTTTACGGCTTTACGATACATTTCTTTGGTCTGAGTATATGGTGGTTATAGTTACCAGTAGGATTAGGATTTTATAGCAGTGAGTCCAAGGTGTTTGCCTTTGTCTAACATGAAATCCCTGGCGGGCTCATACTCGTTCGGAATCTCTCCTTCAAGAATTGCTTCTTTGATTGCGTCTTTAATCAATCCAACTTCGCGGCTTGGTTTTATACCGAAGGTTTCCATGATTTCCTCTCCACTCACCGGTGGCTGAAAATTTCTTACATGATCACGTTCTTCTACTTCCTGAATCTTTTCCCTTACCAGCTGAAAATTATTATGATATTTCCTGAATCTCTTCGGGTTCTTGGTAGTGATATCAGCTTCACATAGAGTCATAAGATCTTCAATGTGATCTCCGGCATCAAATATGAGTCTTCGCACCGCTGAATCTGTAACGTTATCATCTGCAATTACAATAGGCCTAGAACTCAGCAGCACCATTTTCTGAACGAATTTCATCTTTTCATTCAGGGGTAGTCTAAGCCTTTTAAATAATTTATAGACCATTTTTGCACCTACAAACTCATGTCCGTGGAAGGTCCATCCAATCTTTTTATGAAATTTCTTAGTTGGGGCTTTCCCTATGTCGTGAAGCAGGGCAGCCCACCTTAACCATAGATCATCGGTATTTTTTGAAATATTGTCTACCACTTCAAGGGTGTGCCAGAAGTTATCCTTATGAGTTTGTCCTTCTACTTCATCTATCCCTTGTAGTGCTGTTAGTTCCGGAAGTATTTTTTCCAGTAGTCCCGTTTTGAATAAAAGCGCGAATCCTTTAGAAGGTTTATCACTTAACATGATTTTATTCAATTCGTCCAGGATCCTTTCCTTAGAAATAATTTTAATCCTTTCCTTATTGCGTTTAATCGCTTTTAAGGATTCAGCTTCTATCATAAAATTTAGCTGCGTGGCAAATCTAATTGCCCGGTACATGCGCAAAGGATCATCAGAATAGGTAATATCTGGATCTAAGGGAGTTTTAATTATCTTGTTTTTTAGATCTTCATAGCCGTTAAAAGGATCCAGAAGATCTCCGAAACCATCTTTATTAAGTTTTAATGCCAGTGCGTTAATTGTGAAATCCCTGCGATTCTGATCGTCCTCCAGGGTTCCGTCTTCCACGATAGGTTTGCGACTATCGCGACGATAACTTTCTTTACG